>NZ_JBGMEK010000180.1:0-3136 GCF_041447265.1 Microbulbifer epialgicus | reverse complement strand
AAAGTGCTTTCTCACATGAGAATGTTACAAAAGAAGCCCGCGCGTGTAGCAGCCTACTTCCGACACGAATCAATTAGGTACGCAGCATAACCGAACTATTTGTTCGCCGGGTTAATAAGGCTCAGTATGCGTCGATAATTAGCGCAATAGCGGAAGTAAGGATTCTCATGAGTATTGAATTATCGGAAATGATTGAAGGGATTGATCCAACAAGTACTGTGTTATTTTTCGGGGCTGGATCATCAATCCCTTCAGGCGCGCCTAGCGTTGAAAAGGTTATAGAAGAGGTTTCACGGAGCTTTAGTATAGATGCCGATGGTTATTCTTTGACTGAATTAACAAGTCTCGCTGAAGAAAAGAGATCTAGAGTTGAGTTAATTAGGTGTCTACGTGGCATGTTTAATAAAATACGCGTCACTGGTGCCCTGCTAAATTTACCATTATACAACTGGAAGAACATATACACCACAAACTATGACAAACTCATAGAGCAGTCATATGAGAAAAAAGAAAAGCCCATTTCTGTAATATCTTCAAACTATGACTTTAGAGAACAAAAGTACCCAGAAGCAACGAAACTCTACAAATTGCATGGATGTATTGAAAAAGATATATCAGATGGACACCAAAGTAGAATAATTATTTCTGAGTCTGATTATGACCATACAACCGAATATCGAGAGGCGCTATGGGATGCCTTTAAGCATGATTTAAATGGTAGTAGCGTTGTCATTATTGGATATTCGCTTGCAGATCAACATATTAAAGACCTGGTAAGCCGAGCTATTTCAATCAACAACAAGTCTTACACACCTGCTTCCATAAACTTAGTTTTGTATTCAAGAGACGAGAGCCGTGCAGCCTTGTTTGAACGTAGAGGTGTAAAGGTGGCCTTTGGTAGTGTTGATGATTTTTTTGTTGAATTGCAAAAAAGAAATACTCCTAGTTCACTGGTATATAGGTCGACAGGTGATCCACTTGATAATCAATCCATGTTACAACCAGTCACTCTAAAGGTTGAAGATGAACTACGAAATATTGACAAAAACGTAAGCGCAATGTTTCAAGGATGGCCTGCTTCTTATTCTGATATTCAAGCGAATTTGACTTTCGAAAGAAGTATAACGAAAGATCTAGAGTCGACCTTGAATTCCGAAAACTCCTTATGTGTTTGCTTGCTCGGGGCCAGCGGCATGGGAAAGAGCACTACCGCTCGTAAATTAATGCTGAGATTGAAGGTTGCGGGGTTTCATTGTTGGGAGCATAAAGGAAATCACAAATTACTTTTTGAAGAGTGGCGATCTGTAGCTAAGGACTTAAATCGCAGGAAGGAAACAGGGGTTGTTTTAATAGATGATGCACACAATCATCTGCATGAAATAAATAGTTTAATCGATCTTTTGTCAGCAGATGCCAACTACTCCTTAAAGATTATTCTCACATCAACTAGAAACCACTGGCACCCCAGAGTAAAAACTCCAAATTTTTTCTTAAAAGGGAAAGAGTTTGTATTAAAAAAACTGGATGAAGGTGAAATCGAGGGACTGCTCTCTTTAGTGGAGACTCATACAGATCTACAACCGCTAATTGAAAGTAGCTTCTCTGGATTTTCTAGGTCAGAACGAAAAAGGCGACTTGTTGCAAAGTGTGAATCAGACACATTTGTATGTTTGAAAAATATATTTGCTTCAGAACAATTTGACGACATTGTATTGCGAGAATTTGCTGAGCTAGACGAAAACCTTCAGGAAATATATAGGCTTGTCTCAGCTATGGAAAGTGCAGGTGTAAATGTCCACCGGCAGCTAGTTGTTCGGCTTCTTGGCATCTCTGCAGAAGCAGTCTCTGCATCACTGATTAATTTGGTTGATATTATTCACGAGTACACGATAAGCGAGCGAGAAGGAATTTATGGATGGAAAGGGCGCCATCCAGTTATTACAGATATTGTTACTAAATATAAAATGCCTGATGAGAAAGAATATTTTAAGTTATTCGAGACAGTTATTGATAACATAATTCCTACTTATGACGTTGAGGTAAGAACAATCAAACAGCTCTGTTCATTTGATTCAGGAATTAGCCGCTTTCCTGACAAGCACGTACGTAACAAATTGCTAAGGAAAATGATTTCAAAAGTACCCGGAGAACGGGTTCCTAGACACAGGTTGATTCGTTATTTGATCGATGTCAATCAGCTAGAGAAAGCCGAAACAGAAATCAGGCTGTTCGAAAATGACTTTGGAACTGAAGGACCATTGGAACGTTTTAAGATAATTCTTTTATTGGCTCGTTCTGAGAGAACAACTGGAATTCTAGATGAGGATCGAATGGCCATTTTAGAGATGGCAAGGGAAAAGGCAGTTAAGGCGGTAGATCGCTACAAAAACAACAAAAACATCTTGAAGACCTATTGTGATGTTAGCCTAGAGATATTCAAGAGATCACAGAACGCCAATATTTTTAAAGACTCCATGAGACAACTAAAAGAAGCAGAAATCCGTTTGGGTGACCCTGAGATTACTACTTCAATTATTATGTTTGAAAGGCAATTTTCGAAGATTCAGTCGGAGTTAGCAGAGGAGCAAGATGCGCCTTAAATCGGGTAGCCGGTAGTTTCTAGCTACCGGGCTCCATACCACCCATCGTGCGGGTCCGCAATGGGCAACTCCCTATCCGTAATGAATCTATACCTAACGATTGTATCGAACAACTTTTCGCTTGAGCTAAGTATCATGACAGTGCGCCACCTCAACTTTACCCGACTGGAAAAATATCGATAGGCTAGCTCTGTCTTTTAACTCGTGGATTTAGGCTTCAAGCCTACGCCATATCCAAGGTATTAATCTTGGCATTAGATTACTATGCCATCGGCTGACTTCTGTTTAATCACCTTGGCATTACTGCCCGAGACGCTACTGTGTTCTACCACTTTTGTCTATCCTCGCGATGGCGGCTATCGGGTTGGGCCTACCTATGAGTCAACGGCTATGCCGACAGCTTCACAGCAGTAAGCTAAACAGATCCCCCCAGATAAGAATGAGAACTTTCACTACACAACTGCATCATTGACTGATCCTACCCACCAACGACGGACACTCTCTTAAGCGATAAACTACGCAGCAGAGGTGCTCTA
>NZ_JBGMEK010000179.1:0-3140 GCF_041447265.1 Microbulbifer epialgicus | reverse complement strand
CGTTTCCATCTGGCGATCTAGATGCCAACCAACAATCCGGCGTGAATAGAGATCAATCACTACTGCCAAGTACAACTCTTTCGCAAAGAAGGCGCTGGCCTTTTTTAGGATTTCCTTCTCCATACGCAACTGCTTGATTTCGTGTCGCAATCGATCCAGTTCAGCGCGCTCGCCGGCATCCAGCCTTACTCCGCTCTCTCCCAGCTTCAGCTCTTTTATCTAACGTCGCAGATTGTTGGCAGTAGTCCTACAGCCTCAGCAGCCTTAGGAATCGAGTACCCTTGCTCGGAGACTAGGGTTACGGCATCTTTCTTGAATTCCGGCTTGAAATGCCGACGTGTACCTTTTGTTGTCATACTTCCCCTCGCTTGGTAATTTTACCTTCTTAACGAAGTGTCCGGAAGGATTAGACCACTACAGTCTTGAGAATTAGATCCACCTGGAGGAAAATACTTAACGCTGTTTGTGGCAGCAAAATTTGACAAGAAATTTAAACAAAAAAGGATTTATAGATGTTAAAAATAGGATTGATGACAGCTTTAATTTTGTCCTCCACCACCTCACTGGCTAATAGCACTACTTGCCCATCACAACAGTTGTCACACAATTTTGTTAGTCAGGGAGAGCTATATCAATGCATTGGAGTCGTAAAGGAAACACCTACAGGATTTAGGGCCAGCAGCTGGAATCTTGAAAGTGATACCACCAACAGAACTGGGGAAGATTGCTGGCTTGGAGATTTTGAAGCAACACATGCAGAAGGTATATTAACTAATATAACCAGAGGCTCAATCTGTAAGAACTATTGCGACGTTCAAGCCTACTGTAATGACAATGGTGAGTGGGTAGACTTCAAGTACACTTGGTAAAAGCTCTAAATAACCACAAACAACTTCACGACACCATCAATAATGAGGAGCATTTGAATAGATTGAATGCTCCCACGTGTTTCTTTGAGCTTATTTGAAGAGAAGTGTTCTACACAGCGATAGCTATAATAAATAAAGCAGATTATGAACTCTTTGAGCTGTAATTCACCTACTCCCCAACAAGCCTAAAACCTGGGTCGATTCTTCCTGCGAGAACTCCAGCTCATACCTCTCTACTATCGCCATAAACCGCTGCACGTAGATAGGTGCACCGCATTTTTTTGAACGACCGACCACATAAACACTAATACTCAAACCTGCTTGTTTACCAACCATAAATGTGCGAGTAGAGTTGATAGCTTTGCCTCACTTCCTGAATCGTTTAAAAGGTCTGAGAATAATGGCAAACTATCACCTCACAGCGCCTAGACATAAACTACTTATAAATTCGTATCATTTGAGCAGATTGTGTATAATCAGAAATCATACAATCATAGCCATCCGGAAATCTTAATATTACTGAATCACCTGTAGCCATTGCTTGTTGTGCAACTGATTGAAATGAAGAAGTGCTGGATTCAGAATGCAAACCCAAGGATTTCCATGTCTCCCAAGATTCACCTTGGACTTGTACAAGAACATCAGCTTTCTGAACTTGTATTGCAGTAACTTTCAGTGGGCCACAATCCACCGTCGCATAACTCTCTGAGGCCAATAGCAAAAGGGCCACAGTACTAATAAGTTGTTTCATGTCATTTCCCAATAGTTTTGTGCTTATAACAGCTTAATAGTTAATTCAAAATATACTTTGTTACTATCCAGCTTTACATACAAAGCCCATCAAGATTAGATGGTTTACCTTTCTGGTGTGGAACCAATCAAGTGGAGAATAGCAGCTGCTTTAAAGTTGGGCATTATGACTGCTATCAATCACCCTGTGAACTCCTCCAAACCAAAGAAATGGGACTTTTATGGTGAGTTAAAACGAGTGCTCTTGAATCTTGTCACTGAAAGTAAAACTTATACATGTCATAGATTCATCTGAGTGGGTCTTTAAACAATCTGCTCACACTACTTTTATAGTGGCGAAATACCTGCGATCAGGATTGCCCCAACAAGGCCAAAATTTAAGCAGATTCCTCCGGTGAGAACTCCGGCCCATACTTCCCCACTATTGCCGTCTGGACGGGCTTATAGGGTGGCATCCACTCATCCGGCCCTTTGTCGTCCTTGCTTTGATTCCGGCCATCATCAACAAGCCATAGATTTTCGGGGTCTTCTGCAAACTCCCTCTTTAGCTCTCTAGCCCCAGTTGGTACCACCGTGCTAATACGCCCATGACAGAGGTACGATGTGTTCAACATCCAGGTCAGGCGCCAAGCTGAAGAATTGGCCGGTGTAAGGGCCCAGCCATAGACCAGTATCGACAGTGCAGCGTTTGTCACTGGTGAAGGTTACTGGGGTCAGGGAGAACTGAGCTAGCAGCTCATGGTGGGTGCTCTGGCGGTCTGTCAGAGTCAGACCAGCGTGGCAGCCACTCATGGTGGTCGTAGCCGCGCCCCTCTTTGGCTTCTACTTCAAGACAGCCGATCAGAGCGGCGGATAGGATGATTGGCAAGACTAAACGCATGACGACCCCTCTATTGTTTTGAAGGATCGTACAGAAAGCCAACTATAGGGACAAATACAATCCGTCACAGCAACGCCTTACTCAGCAGCGTTTAGGTTGTAGTGGAGTTTTGGCGTAAAGTGACGAAGCCACGCCAAAACGGAGCGTAGACCAAAACGCCAGCTGGAGTAACTTGTTTGGCAGGATGCTCTAAAAATGCCCATTTATTTATCTTCGCTCAAGCGCACTACAGATTGGTGCCTTTCATTTGCCCATTCATGACAGAGATCTGATAGATACAGAGTTAACTCATTTTCCTTAATTTCAGGTGGCACGAATATTCCAGCATTTCGACGCTTACCTTCAGCGCCTTGGTAGAAAGTTGCCCATCGATTGTTACTTCTTTCAATCAGGACTTCCCTACCGAATATATTGTATTTATATCGTTCCATGACTTTGGCCAGCTACCTAACGCCGCCGGTAGGGGCAGCTTACCTTGTACGCGTTTTGCGCAAAAATGGGAGCAAAGCGACCTGTGCAAAAGGTGCACAAGTAAGCTGCCTCGCGGAGGGCCCCAGACCCGGAGCATCTTGCCTGGCCTTGTATGGTTGTTCTTGTCTGATTCTGATGTTGAAAACCTTTTTCGCTAACGGGTAAATTGA
>NZ_JBGMEK010000178.1:0-3295 GCF_041447265.1 Microbulbifer epialgicus | reverse complement strand
ATATAACCAAAAGTTAGCAAAATTGTATTGTACAATACAATTTTGCTAACTTTTGGTTATATGTAAGATAATTTTTATTCTTTTTTCGGGTTTTCAGTCCAAGTTCAAGATATCATCCCTAAAGAAATGGCGGTAATGTACCTCTAAAGAGAACTTTAATGTATTTGGTATGAACCCGACAACAGAGCTCTATCAGGCCCTGGAAAAAGCCTACGAACATTTCAATCTCGAATTGTTTGACAATAATCTTCCAGATGTGATTTTTACCTTTCAGCGTAAGAGTGGTGTGATGGGGTATTTTTCTCCGGAACGCTGGGGAAACGCTGTAGGGGATACGCGAAATGAGATTGCTATCAACCCCTCATTTTTGGCCAGCTCTCGATTGATTGAAATCTGTCAAACATTGGTACATGAGATGGCACACTGCTGGCAATATCAGCTCGGAAAGCCAAGCCGAAAAGGGTACCATAATCTGCAGTGGGCCAAAAAAATGATGGCAATTGGCCTCATGCCATCATCAACCGGAGAGCCGGGCGGTGAGTTGGTTGGTCAAACAATGGGGGATTACATCATCGAGGGAGGGCGGTTCATTCAATCCTTTGAATCTCTCACCGAAACCATCAATTTCAATTTCCCATGGTTTGATCGAAAGGCATTACCCCGGCTATATGAGCCGGTAGTAGCATCGATTCAATCACCAAAAGATTCCGACGTACCTTCTTTTTCCGGTCTGAATTTTGAGCAAGCAGACTACCAGGACCTAATTCGAACCGTTGCTCAATCCGGCATCGTTTCGTTGACAGAGTACTACAACGATCAAGAAGGGCGGGAAACCTTATCCTCTCTTGTACCAGATACTTTTGTTCTGCAAGAGGCTGCCAAGAAGTCAACACGCACGAAATACGTCTGCGATGGCTGTGGGGTTATACTTTATGGGAAAGCCAATTTGAATATCAGCTGTGACGATTGCCAGCGAAGCTTCTTTCCCGCTGATCGCTAAATATACAAAATCACAAGCTAAACAATCATATTTACTTATCCTGGCTAATGACTTTCTCTGTTATTTGCAATTTCAATTTTTTGATTCTAGCCATCAATGTACACTCAATACAGGATACTGGGACGTCCAACATGAAGGTAGTGGCCATTCAGGTGAAACACTATTGATCGGTTATTCTGTAACCGGCGATATCAATGGGTCTTGTTACTACCGGCCATATTAATGTCGGCGGCGTCTCCGGCCGGTGAGGCCTCATCAGTGAGCCATCTCACATTTTGCGGGCGATACTGCAAAGCTTACAGCGACGCCCCGAACTGGAGGGATACGATTTCCGTATTAAGATAGCCCTGCTTAACGCCAATATGGATTTGATCGAGAAAGCCAAGGTCCTCCAGAGGATTCCCTTCCAATACCAGGAAGCTGCCTTCAGCGCCCTCGGCAAATACCCCTAAATGGCGCCCTGGATACATCCATTTCGGTGTATCCATGGTCAGAGATTTCAGCAGTGCTTCTCTCGGGGCAATGCCTAAAGCATCAAGGTAGCGAATTTCACTAAGTACCGTACCGGAGAAATTATCACTCCCCATTAATATGGTGGCACCCGCTTTGCGCAAACGCCTCAGGTTATCTCTCTGGTTGGCTTGAATTTCCGAAATCTCCTCTTTGGTATAGTGCTTAGAAGGCACATTGGCTGTGGCGATCAATTTGGTACCGCGTTTGGCCGCTTCGGCAATGACTGCGTCGCTCAACACATAGTCCTGCCTATCGAAGCCTTCGTTTTTGGCAATTCTATATCCGGGCAGATGCCCAAGCACATCGACACCCGCCTTAATGGCTACTTCGGCATCGTGGGCAGTATCCACGTGGGCCGCCACTGGAATTCCCGATTGATGGGCACGCTCGACTATCCTAGGTACTAATTTCGGATTGAGACCATTGATACCAAGATATTTCTTATCACCGTGGCGCTCCTCAAATTTTTCACTACCGACAAGTATAATTTTAATAAAAGAGGGATGGTTGGCCTTAACTTTCTCCCAAATTTGGTCGAGATCCTCTTTACTATCTGCCACCAGCACCATTTCCTGGGCGTTTTTTAACTCATCATTGGTGACTTCTTTTTTGCCATTTAAAATCAACCCTAAGGGATGGCCATCTGATGCGGTAATGCAGTCAGAAGCAAACAAGACGTCCATGGTATCCCTGCTGCTGAACTGTGCCTTGACCTCCTCACCAAAGCTGCACATCTGCACGCTGTAAAAAACCCCGGAACTGACCTGCAGTGGCCCAAAATTCTTAACCGCCCAAGGATTTTGCAGATTGTGATTGTGTCCCTCTCCATAAGGGGGCACCACAAATTTCCCATTGACTTCAATGATATGATCAATATTTTTCGGGCGGGTTTTGGTTAAGGAACCATTTTCATCGACAAACCAAGTTGCCGGTTTAAACTCGGCCCCATCAAACCACTTGCCTCCCTCAATTGCGAAAGTGTCTGCGCAATATGCTTGCGAAAGACCCATTGTGGACAATATTCCGGCAAGACTTAACGCAGCAAAACGTGCTCGCCAATGGTTACTTATATTTTCTTTCAACTTTTCTTTTAACATAGCAATCTCGATCCATCACACAAAATATCGGACAAAATAATAAACGGAGACTTCTTTTTAGGATATTTTGAGATCCCGCAGTCCCACCCAATTGTAAGCGATCTTACTAGATTGGCAGCACCTTTATATTATGCGGCTGCGGGCATCTCAACTCTCTCAAGTTGGATATTCCAGGGTAGCAGTGCTTCATAATCTTTAACGGATTGGCAGTGAGGAATCTACTCAAGCAACTTCACGTAATACCTGTAGGGGTCAAGATCGCGGTGTTTAGCAGTGCGGATCAAACAGAGAGAAGGCATATTGCTGTAGCGCCTTGACCGAAGATGCAAACAGGAAGTTATTGCGAGCCATCACAAAGGGTTTGATTTCCTGTTCAGTCAAGTCGTTATCAATATCTAAGCGACCATCGTTGATGAGGATCGCACATAGCCCATTCCAATTAGGTCCTGACATGACTTTGTCACTGCTGCTGATTCATGGGGCTTCCCTCCGAAGTTGATGGAGGGGGCATCATGCCAATCTGTCAAAGCAAAATGAATAATGTGGTTCATGTACCGCTTAATACAGAGCTTTATTGCCTACATGTTAATCACCTAAAGAAGATATGAGACAGCTTCTTTAGGTGGATTAGTTCAGACCAAATCTGACACATCCTCTTGAAAAAGAGGGGTTTACCAGTTTTGAT
>NZ_JBGMEK010000177.1:0-3305 GCF_041447265.1 Microbulbifer epialgicus | reverse complement strand
CATGGAAGAGAAATGCTATTTGAAGGATTGGATGTTAGTGAAACCATGGGGTGGTTTACGTCAGTATACCCTATTGCACTTACAGGAAATAGCTCTGGTGATATATCTCAAGTCATAAAGCGGATTAAAAATCAGTATAGAGCAGTGCCAAACAATGGGGTAGGATTTGGAGTATTGACTGAGTTTCTCAGGGATCCAGAGCTTAATAGCTTAATGAATAGGGTACCGACGAAAATTGTTTTCAATTATTTAGGGCAAGTTGATACGACGATACATAGACATTCAGTCTTCAAGCTTGCATCGGAATTTAGTGGAAGTTCGATCAGTGAACGGAATAGAAATAGAATCCCGGTGACTTTAAGTGGTTTAGTCTCAAATGGATGTTTAGCCTTTAATTTAGAATCTTCTTCTGAGAATTTTGATGAAGACCTCGTTGAAAGAATAGGAAGGGAGTTCAGACGGTCACTTATAAATGTTATTCAAGAATTTCTTGCATTTGAACAGTATGAGCAGCTTAACATTGACCGTAGTAATCTGCTTTTAAATGATGAGGAAGTCAGCCAGGACGATGGAGTTGAAATATGAATTTTAATGAGCTGCTAGAGACCCTGGTTAAAAAAGGAATTCGAGTTGGTGAAAAAAATGGCAATGTCAAAGTTGTTGATCCAAATCATGAAATGAATGACGAATTGTTAATCGAGATAAAGAGAAATAAATTAAGTTTACTGGCTTGGCTCCGTTATAGAAATGCATTAAGTGTCTCAGATTTTCCTTATTCTGCAATAAGTGAAAAAAATTTAGAATTGCTTCACAAGCAATATCGACAATTGAAAAATATATATATTGCGACACCGATGCAAGAGGGGATGCTATATCACGAGATGTTAAAGGATAGTGATGAGCCATATACGAATCAAACTTATACTTCTATAACTGGAGATCTAAATGTAGTAGCGTTCAAATCTGCCTGGCAAGCAATTGTAGAGAGATATGATATTTTTCGAACCAGTTTTAATGTAACTTTGGGAGAACAATCCCATCAGCTGGTAATGAATACGGCAAAATTACAAATTTATGAAAAGGATTGGAGCAATTTATCATCAGATGAACAAAACACAAGCTTATTAAATTACCATCAAGAGGACCTTAAAAGAGGCTTTAATCTCACTAAAGCGCCTTTAATGAGATTAAGCCTTATTAAGTTGTCAGAATATTCGTATCATTTTATTTGGACACATCATCATCTATTAACCGACGGTTGGTGTTTGCCAATTCTATTTAAAGAGATAGCACACTTCTATCAAGCATTTGATAAAAAAGATAAAGAATTATTACCACCTCCTATACCTTATGAGCAATATATCGCTTGGCTCTACAAGCAGGATAAACTAAAAGCTAGGAATTATTGGAGTGAAAACCTAAATGATGTTCAGGCCCCAACGCCTTTGATTGTCGATAAATTGCCCAATAATAATAGACAAGGATGTGACATAGTTAGACTTGAACTGCCTGAAATAGTAAGTACAAGATTGGGTGGCTTGGCTAAATCTCAGAATATTACGATAAATGTGGTGGTACAAGCTGCATGGTCTTACTTGTTGAAGTGCTATAGTGGTGAGAATGATGTAATTTTTGGTGCAACAGTTTCGGGTCGTCCAGCAGAGGTAGAAGGGATAGAAAAGATGGTGGGGCTATTTATAGCCAGTCTGCCAGTGCGAGTATCATTTAAAGAGAACATGACATTAGGAGAGCTGCTTTTTCAGTTGCAAGTGGAGAACGTACAACGAGAGGAGTATAGCTATTTAGGTTTGCCTGAGATACAGGCGCTGACTCAGATACCTCAAGGAATGCCATTATTTGAAAGCTTATTGGTTTTTGAAAACTATCCAATTAAAGATGTAATAGACAGCTTGAATGGAAATGAGGAGTTACCTTTTTCAATTGGTGAACTTAAGGATCGAGAGCGTGGAAATTTTCCAATAACTATAACTGCACAATTTCGAAAAACACTCGACATCGCATTCACATTTAGGATGGAATTGTTTTCTCAAACTGTGATACAGAATGTAGTAAAACACTTTAAAAATATACTCCTAAATATGATTGAGCTTGGGTCAAGTATAAAACTTGATCAGTTAAGCATTGCTGAAAGAAATGAAGCGCTTAACTATATTAATGAGTTGGATTTTTCCGTAAGTAGTCATCAACCTAATAATGATATGTGCGAGTTGTTCGAACTACAAGCCTTAAAAAACCCAAGGTCAGCTGCACTACACTTTCATAGTACGGAGATGACATATTCCGAGCTTAATAATAAGGCAAATCAATTTGCTAGGTATCTTATAGAGAATGGATTGAAAAATGGGGATGTAATAGCACTATATTTTGAACGCTCGTTCGAGTTAGTTATTGGAATGCTTGGTGTTCTCAAAGCTGGCTGTATTTTTTCGGTAGTGGATTCTAAATTACCTCAAAACCGTATCGATAGTATTATTGAAGATTGTAAACCTGTTGTTTTGGTATCACAAAATAGACTTTTAAAAAGTTGTCATTTTGATGTCGACGTGATTATTCTTGATAATCTAAAGTTAGATATATACTCCACCGGTAATATTGATCGTAGGAAGAGGTTTCATGAGATTGCATATATTGTATACACGTCAGGATCTACCGGAACACCTAAAGGAATATTAATCAGACATACTTCGGTAGCAAACTATCTTTGCTTTATAATAAAGAGCTTTAAATTAGATAAAGAAGACCGCTGTCTGCAGCTTGCAAACCTGAGCTTCGATGCATCAATAAGAGAAATATTTGGAACATTATGCTCTGGAGCACGCTTATATCTTTTATCAGATTATCAAGTACGACATGTCAGTGATATATTGGATACTATAGTAGAAAAAAATATCACAAGAATTTTAAGTATCGTACCAAGTTTACTACGAGAGCTGGTGCATGATAATTGCGGAACAACGATAAAGGATCTCACTTTAAAAACTATTTTGGTGTCAGGTGAGGTATTAATTTCTTCTGATTATAATAGTGTTCGGCGTACCTTTGGATGTAATGTAGAGCTGGTTAACTTATATGGTCCTAGCGAATGTACAATGACTTCAACCTATTTTCGTGTAAATGGAAATATGCAATATGGAAAAATTCCCATTGGTAAAGCCATTCCTAATGTATTTCTTTTAGTACTTGATAAGAATAGAAATATTTTGCCGGTTGGGCTTTGTGGAGAGCTACACATCGGCGGTATTGGCGTAGCGAGAGGCTATCTGAATCGCCCTGAATTAACTAAA
>NZ_JBGMEK010000176.1:0-3387 GCF_041447265.1 Microbulbifer epialgicus | reverse complement strand
AATGCGGATATTTTACTTACGTTTTGGAAGGTGGATTTAGTCCGAATCGCCCCGTAAACCCTCTTTACACCGTGCTGGAGGCAAGTGTTTGGTTTTTTTCAGGGCCGACTAATTAATAGAAAACAATCACTGTGCAGTATTATGAAGAACTATATTGTTGTGGCTAATACTCTCAAGCCAGAGTAAATATCAAGTGGCTATAAAGTACGACTCTGAGCAGACAATCTTATGGGAACCTCTAAACGCTCACTAGAACAGGCGAGCATTCTCTGTGGTGAACTCTCTCTCGGCATCACGTTTGCTTTGATGCAACCTGGCTTTACTGCTCCATTCATGTATTTGGGACGGGTGTATCCAAAGCTGTTTAGCAACAATGTCTACACCCACCTCGGCTGTCAGTACTAGAGTATCTTTTTTATACTCCTCGGAGTATCGTATACGTGTAATTTTGGTTGGTTTGGTTTGACTTGTCATCGGGCACCTCTAATGCGTAGTTCATCGTTTAAGAGAGTGTCCGTCGTTGGTGGGTAGGGTCAATATTCAAGAGGAATAGATTACGAATACATGCTATATAGGTTGGATCAGTGTCAGCAACAGCTGCCTCTCAGGCTGCTCCATCACTAATTATAATATGCTGTACAAAATTACTCGGAATGAAATATTATAGTAGACATAACCTTAAAGAGTGGTTATTTTGAGTTAGTCACTTAATTAAATTGAATAATTTAACCTAACCTTCTCGGCTTGTTTGCAGTACATAAAGTGAACAATTTTTGTGGGAGGCTTTAATTATATAATAGTCAAGTGATTGCAAGTTTTAGGTATTTGTTTTTTAAGCTAAGTCAATCCCACTTTATTAAATAAGTCATACAAATTTAAGTCAAATAGATATGAAAATAGCGATCTTATCAAGAAACTCAAAACTTTACTCTACGCGCCGCCTAGTTGAAGCTGCAAACGAGCGAGGTCATGAGGCACGAGTGATTGACCATATCCGCTGTTTTATGGATATGGGAACTGAAAACCCCTCTATTCATTATAAAAATGAAGAATTTTTACCTGGTGATTTCGATGCAGTGGTTCCACGCATAGGTTCATCAGTCACATTCTATGGTACTTCAGTCGTTCGTCAGTTTGAAATGATGGGGACCTACTGTGTCAATGAATCTGTTGCCATTTCCCGCTCCCGGGACAAACTACGCTCTATCCAATTGTTATCACGTAAAGGCGTGGGTATTCCAGTTACTGCTTTCGCAAACTCACCAGATGATATAGAAGGATTAATCAGAGAGGTAGGTGGCCCTCCTTTGGTAATTAAAGTACTAGAGGGTACTCAGGGGATTGGTGTCGTACTCGCTGAAACAAAAAAAGCAGCTGAGAGTGTCATCCAGGCGTTTATGGGGGTAAAAAGTAATATCCTTATTCAGGAGTTCATTGGAGAAGCTGGTGGTAGTGATATCCGCTGTTTTGTAGTTGGTGGGAAGGTTATTGCTGCTATGCAAAGAACAGCTCCAGAAGGTGAATTTAGATCAAACCTTCATAGAGGTGGAACAGCCAAGCTTGTTAAGCTATCTCCTACAGAGAGATCTTGTGCGGTAAAAGCTGCAGGGATCATGGGACTAAATGTCTGCGGTGTGGATCTACTTCGCTCAAGTCGGGGACCGTTAATTATGGAGGTTAACTCGTCTCCAGGATTAAAAGGAATTGAGGAGGCGACAAATAAAGATGTTGCAGGAATGATTGTCGAGTTTATTGAAAATAATGCAAGACCGAATAAAACAAGAACACGTGGTAAGGGATAATATTGAATAAATGTCAGCAGCAAACCAACCCATAACTATCAATGACGTAGCGGTACTCCCTGGAGAGCATCGCGTAATCGACCTCCCTATAGCTAAGCTATACACCCATATAAATATCAACATTCCTGTACAAGTCATATGTGGCAAAAGAGCAGGTCCGCGGCTGTTTATTAGTGCAGCGATTCATGGTGATGAACTTAATGGTGTAGAAATTGTTCGACGCTTACTAAAATCGAGCTCAATTAAACGCATGCGAGGAACTTTAATCGTTATTCCGGTTGTTAATGTATTTGGAATTATACAGCATTCTAGATACCTACCTGATAGACGTGATCTAAATCGCTCGTTTCCTGGGTCAAAGCGTGGGCCCCTCGCGGCTAGACTTGCTCATATATTCATACAGGAGATTGTCTCACAGTGTGACTATGGTATTGACTTACATACTGGGGCGTTAAACCGATCTAACCTCCCACAAGTACGAGCCGACTTGGATGATCCAGAAACAAAAATGCTTGCAGAAGCTTTTTCGGTTCCAGTAATACTCAACTCAAATTTACGGGACGGATCTTTGCGTCAAGCAGCCAAAGAACACGGAGTTAAAATACTATTATATGAGGCGGGGGAAGCATTACGCTTTGATGAATTATCTATTAGAGCAGGCGTTAAGGGTATCTTATCAGTAATGCGAAAGCTGTCTATGCTGGCGGGAAGTAAAAACTCCCGCAAACTATCAGAGCCATTTATGGCTCGCTCTAGTAGTTGGGAGAGAGCTCCAGAAAGTGGCCTATTACGGTCGACGGCTCCACTGGGCATGCGTGTTAATAAAGGGGATATCTTAGGAATAATTTCAGATCCATCGGATTTATTCACACCTAACGAGTATGAGGTAAAATCCCAGTTTTCAGGGCTCATCATTGGAAAGAGTAATATTCCCTTAGTTAATGCAGGAGATGCTCTCTTTCATATTGCTCGTTTTGAAGATATTAAGGAGGCAGCAGCATCGGTGGAAGCCTTCCAAAATTTTATAAATTACTCTGAAAATACCCTACTTTAGCCCGTCTTTACTCTAAGGTTATTTATAAGATTCTCGTAGAGTTACAGTCGAGCCAAGAAAAGTCTATATACCCTCTTGGCTTGTTTGTGCTGAACTTACTTTTCACTCAACACTCATAAATCATGAGTTTGTTGTGGTCAAGCCCAGCCGGACACCTCTTTAAGCACATTTTTCAAATTCGATGGGGGTTACATCCCCCAGCGTTGTATGTATTCTGCGTGAGTTGTAAAAAGCAATATAGGCTCTCACATCTGTTATCGCATCCTCCCTTGTTGTATAGAGATTTCCCGTTAACCACTCTCGTTTCAGGCTGCTAAAAAAGCGTTCAGTCGGTGCGTTGTCCCAACAATTTCCCCTACGACTCATTGAACACACCATTCCATGCTGCTTCAATAGCGCTTGGTAGGTATGGCTGGCATACTGACTACCTCTCGGAGTGATGTAGAAGACCTTTTGGTGGTGTACGCTAATTGACAGCCATCATCAACGCACGACTTACCAAAGCCGTTTCCATCTGGCGATCTAGATGCC
>NZ_JBGMEK010000175.1:0-3399 GCF_041447265.1 Microbulbifer epialgicus | reverse complement strand
AGGCGGTGCTTTATGATTCGTCGTGGCGCTCGCCCGTCCTCAAATTATCTAGTGGTTGCCAATTCGGTTGTCTGTGACCGCCGTATCTCATTCGCTGCCAGCGGCCTCCTGTTGCACTTGCTGTCGAAGCCTGACCACTGGGAGGTATCAGCTTCAGCGCTGGCCAAAGAGGCTCAGGAAGGGCGTGACAAGATTTATAAATTACTCAACGAGTTAATCGAGTCTGGTTATTGCGAGCGCATTACCAATCGTGATGAAAAAGGAAAAATGATCGGAACTGATTACGAGATTTCTGACGCCCCTAGAGACTCCCAGAAACTCTCTAATCCACTTCCTGAAAATCCGGATACGGATTTACCGGATACGGATAATCCAGATACGGCAAACCCAGATACGGATTTTCCGACACAAGAAAGTAAAGATACTAAGAAAATAACCACTGGAGAGAGAATAACCACTGGAGAAAGTAACCAGTCTGAGAGTGAGGGTGCGCAGAAGCGCACCCCCGCAAGCACTCGAAAACCAAAATCTCCAGCCAAGCGTGGAACACGCCTTCCTGGCGACTGGACCCTCACCGAAGAATTCCGCACCGAAGCGCAACGAGTCCGCCCTGACCTGATTAACCGACTTCACGATATCGCTGACGAGTTCAGAGATTACTGGGTGGCCCAGTCTGGCCAGCGTGGCGTCAAGGCTGACTGGCTAGCTACGTGGCGCAACTGGCTAAGGCGCGAAAGGTCTAGCACTCCTAAATTCAAAACCGCAGCACAGCAGCGCTCAGAGCGTGCAGCAGCAACCTACGACTACGAACGCGCAACGAATTTCTAGGAGGGAATCACAGTGAAAAATATATCCACCGTCCTCAGCCAGCCGCCAGAACTGAAGCGCCCCATGGGTTCAGATGAATTGAGCCGAGAGCAGCGGGATAGCGTGGCTTACTTTTTCCTGCGCCTCTCCCTGCTGAATCGCGAGCAATACGACCGACAGTTCCCCGACGAGAAAACCGAGGCCCTGGCCAAGCGTGAATACGCCGCACACCTGAAGGATTTCACCAGGGAGCAAATCGACGCAGGCATGGCCACCTATCACGACAACCGCCAAGCCGGTGTTGAAGGTTTTCAGTTCCTGGATGTTGACCGCGCAATTGGCCTGATTCGAAACGGTGGGGTAGGTGAGGGCAATCCTGCTCGCATTCACAAACTCTTTGAGCCTCTGGCCCTACCGGACAAAAACGCACAGGAGCGAGCCCGCAAAAGCGGTGAAAGCGAACTAGCAAAAATGCGGGGAATGTTTGACCTATGAGCGAAGAATACACCGAGGTTTTAGAGGGGGAATACATACCCCGAGAGGAATCCACCAGTCAGCCAACGCTGGCGGAAGAGCTGGAAGACACCAACTGGTAAACAATAATCGAGAGGGAATTCAAATGATATACGGACCTATAAACCATGGAGTTGTTCGCAATACGTCAGCAGACCGAGCGGCAATTGCCTCGAAGACAAAAGAGTTTTTAGCGCGTGGCGGTGTAATTAAACAAATACCCACCGGTCTCTCTGGCTACAACCTGAAAATGAAAAAAGGGAACAATGGCCAGCCCAGATATCAGGATGAGCGCCTAATCAGCCGGTTCCGATTTGAGAATTTGCAGGCGGTGTAACTGAAATGAATCGTGAAGAGCTAGCCCCAACAAAAAAAGTTTTATTCCTAGAGTTGTTTCTGTGGGTTGTGACGGTTGGCTCAGGTGTTTGGTTTTTGATTGGGTTGGAGTAGGGAGCGTTATGGACCAGCAAGAGAAAACTTTTGAAGAGTTGCGGCAAAAGACTGCCCAGTATGCGCAAGCAGAAGCTGAGCGGGTTTACCTAGCCGAATTTCGCAAGTCCAAGAAGGCCCTGCTGATGAAAGATGCTGAGCGCGCAAAGCCCGGTCTATCTGCTGCGGCTCAAGAGCGTGAAGCATACGCCCACCCCGAATATGTTGAGCTGCTGGAGGGCTTGAGGTACGCAACTGAAGCAGCGCTCAAGTTGCGCATGGGAATAAAGGTCACCGAGATGAAAGTGGAAACCTGGCGCACTAAGCAGGCGAACGCCAGAGCAGAAATGAATATGCGGTAGGAGCAATCATGGCCACCCGATACCGCAAATGTAAAGTATGCAAAACCCGCTGTAATGTACTGCATGGCATAGTTAATGGGTTAGATTTCGTCTGTTGTGTTGACCACCTTGTTGATTTGGGATTTCAGCGGGCAGAGAAGCAAAAGAGGCTTGAAGCCAAAAAATTCAAAGCTGAAACCAGAGCACGCAAAAGGGCATTAAAAACTGATTCTCAAATCATGGGTGAGGCCCAGCGCTCAATAAATGCCTATGTACGCGAGAGGGATAGAGGCAAGCCGTGTATTTCCTGCAACCGTCCGGAGCATGAAATCGAAGTAGAGCAGGGTTGGAAGGTCGGTGGGGCCTGGGATGCAGGGCACTTCCGCTCAAGGGGTGCGGCTGGCCATCTGAGATTCAACCTTTGGAATAATCACCGGCAGTGCAAAAGTTGCAACGCAGGTTCTGCCAAATATGCCCACAAAGCGGAGACCGTAGCCGTGCAATACGAACTTAATCTGAGGGAAAAGATAGGTAACCGACGAGTCGACTGGTTAAAAAATAATAACGAAATCCGGAGATTTAACCGGGAGTATTGCGAAAGGATAAAGCGGATATTCAACAGAAAGAGACGGTTATTACAAAAGCGAAGGGAGTGCATAGCATGAGCCTTTTGAAGTTCGCAAAGACTGAGGCAGAAAGACGCAAGTGTCGCGCGTTTGAGGAGTGTGGAGGCGAGAAAAAGTGGGGCTCTATTCGTGCGGCGGCGCGCAAATTGGGAATTAAACACCCTGCAGTTTCATGCACTATTACAGAGCTGAAGAGAAGGCGGGCCCTGAAGGATGCTAGCCAGCATTTGAACCATCAGAAGGTGCCTGAAGGCTTCGAAATTAAAGGGACAAGCATTTACTTTCCCAAGACAGAAACGACCCCGGCATTCTGGCTGAAGAATCAGCAGGATATCCAAAAGCAGCAGGCAGCTATGGAGGCGTTTGCTCAAACTTATATCGAAGACTTGCCGCCCGTAGAGACTCCCTTAGAGCCTCAAGGTGATTTAGATACAGACACCATTCCCTGGATACAGATTGGAGATGGTCATCTAGGAATGCTCGCCCATGAGCGAGAGGTGGGCCATAACTTTGACCTGAAGATAGCAGAGCGGGAACTGGTCACCGCCATTGAAATCTTGATAGACCGCGCACCTAACTGTGAGCGCTGTGTTATTCAAGATTTAGGGGATATGACCCACTACGAAACCTTCAGTGCCAAAACAGAATCATCAGGGCATGACCTGGATTTTGATAGCCGCTAT
>NZ_JBGMEK010000174.1:0-3399 GCF_041447265.1 Microbulbifer epialgicus | reverse complement strand
CCCAGGTAATCGATCTCCCCGTTGTGTCGCCAGCGCACCAGATCGCCGGAGCGGTACATGCGCGCACCCGGCTCGAAGGGGTTGGCGACAAACCGCTCGGCAGTCAATCCCGGTCGGTCCAGGTAGCCCCGCGCGAGCCCGGCGCCGGCGATGTACAACTCACCTGCCATGCCCACCGGCACCGGTTGCAGAGCCGGATCCAGTACATAAAAGCGCGCATTGGCGATAGGTCCGCCGATACCGGCCAGGCTGTGTTCCAGCGTTGAAACTTCTCCCGAACAACACCAGATCGCTGTTTCCGTGGGCCCGTACTCGTTGTAGAGCACAGCTTGAGGGGCCTGTGTACGGTGGCCTTGCGGTACTGACGGCGGAATGGCCTCTCCCCCGAGCACTACTGTGCGCAGGGATCCCAGACGATCGCCAGCGCTGTCGAGTACTGCCGCATACAGCCCTGGACCACTGAGCCAGTGTTGCACCTGGTACTGCACCACCAGGCCGATCAGAGCCGGTATGTCCTGTTCAAGGCCCTCTCCGGGAAGGATCAGATTGGCACCAGTGGTGAGGCTGCCCAATATTGCCGCCAGGGACGCATCGAACGCGAGCGAAGGTAGCAATAGGGAACTGCGATGGGATGGATAACGTAGTGAGCGGGCACGGATTGCATTTGCCGCCTGTGCATGCTCTACCGCTACGCCTTTGGGCTCACCGGTAGATCCCGACGTATATATCACATAGGCACAGTGTCGTGCCCGCACCGCGCCGCGGCGATCGAAATCCTGCGGCGCCTGGGTGCTAGACCGATCGAGCTCGGCCCTTGTCGCCTTGCTGTCAATCGTCAGTAGCGGTAACTCGACCTCCGCCGGCACGGCAAAGGCGGCATTCGAAATCAGCAAGGCGGGTCGCCCCTCCCGGAGGATATAGGCGATGCGCTCCGCAGGATGCGTCGGATCAAGCGGCAAGTAAGCCGCGCCGGCCTTCAGCACCGCGAGCAGTGTGATAATGGCGGCGCTCGACCTGAGCAACGCAATTGCAACCCGGTCTTCCGCGCCAACCCCCCGGGCAATCAGCAGGTGCGCGAGACGGTTGGCCCGGCGCTCGAGCTCGGCATAGTCCAACGAGCCGTCACTGGAAGTCAGTGCGATCGCGTGTGGCGTCCGTGCCGCCTGCTGTTCAAACAGTGAGTGCAGCGTTTTTCCCCGAGGAAACGTTTCCGAGGTACTCGTGGCGTTGAAGGATGTAAGAATCTGCTCCCGCTGACTGCTGTCCAGCAGCTCCACCCGGCCCGTCGGCTGCGCGGGATCTTCGGCCATGGCCTCCAGAATTCGCACATAGGCCGTCATAATCCGTATCGCCTGATCCTCGTCGAAAAGGTCGTCGCGATAGCTCAAGCCCAGTTTCATGCCGTCGCCCGGCATTGCCGCCAATCCCAAGGGATAGTGGGAAGTATCACCGCCGTGCTGGCTGTGGCGGTGCACTTGAAACATTTCCACGTCTGGCTGCCCCTCGGCCAGGGCACTTTCGTCGATGGGATAGTTTTCAAACACCGTCAACGTATCGAACAATTCACCGATCCCCCCGACCCGCTGTATCTCGGGCAGGCTCAGGTATTGATGTTCGAGCAATGCCGATTGTCGTGAATGCAGATCTTTCAGTAGCGCTGCAAACGACTGCTCGGGATGAATGCGTACTCGCACCGGAAGGGTGTTGATAAACAGCCCGACCATACGCTCGATACCCGGCAGCTCTGGTGGGCGGCCGGATACGGTAGTACCAAACACAACGTCATTGCGACCGGTCATCCTTCCCAGCAGTACTCCCCAGCCTGCCTGGATCAGGGTATTGAGGGTGACGCCGAGACCGCGCGCCTGCTCTTCCAGCCGACGCGTCAGGGTTTCCGACAAAATGTGCTTATGCACTTGCCCCGGCGCCGCATCCAGATGCGCCGGCGCAATCCGGGTGGCTTCATCGAGTCCCGCCAGATATTCACGCCAGGCTGCGCGAGCAACATCGGGATCACGCTTGTTAAGCCAGGCGAGATAGTTCCGGTACGGGACGACGGCTGGAAGCGCCGCTAAATCGGCACCGTTCTGATAGAGAGTGAATAATTCGTGCAGCAGGATCGGTAGCGACCAGCCATCAAACAGAATGTGGTGATTGGTCAGTACCAGGTGGTGGAGTTGCGCATGCTCACGTACCAAAGTCAGACGTAGCAGTGGACCCTTCTCGAGGTCGAAGCCTTCGTTGCGATCCTCCCGCAGCAGGGCATCCATCGCCTGCTTCGCGTCGGTGACGCTCTCCAATGTGATTGAGCGCCAGGGAAGTTCCACATCCTTGGCGATGACCTGCACCGGCGCCCACAGTCCCTCGTGAACAAAGGTGGCGCGCAGGTTTGCATGACGCTGCCATAGCATCCGCGCGGCTCGGTGCAGCCGTTCGTTATCGAGGGGGCCCACGAGGCTAAAGGCCATTTGCACTACATAGGGCAATTCCTGGGCAAGCGCGCGCTGTACAGGAGTTTCGTCCACCGACGATACCTGCCCCTGCTCGTAAAACGCGTGAAACAGGAATCCGTGCTGAAGCGGCGACAACGGCAAGATGTCCTGCACATGCGGCTGTGTGCTTTCGATCGCTTCAATCTGAACCTGTTGCAGACCTGCAAGAGGCACGTCCGAAGGGGTCAGCAAAGCCTGTCCATCCCCTCTCACCGCCACAGCAATATCGCATAACCGCGCAAACCAGGTTACTGCGAGATCCCTAACCACTGCCTCGTCCAGCAACTCGTCAGCCCAACTCCAACTTGCGCACAGTACGGGGCCTGCACTGCCGTCTTCCGTGGTCGCATTCAGGTCCAGGGCGTGGGACAGTCCGCGGCACTCGCCACCGTCATCTCCCTGGGCCACCTCGGTGGCCATTACCCATTGTCGGCCCGCCGGGTTTTCATCCGCGACTGCAAATCGTCCCAGGTAATTAAAGCGCACCTGGGGGGCCGGCCGGGACGCCAACATCTCCCGCCCCTGCTTATCCAGATAGCGCAGGAGCCCATAGCCAACGCCGTTGTTCGGTACACGTCGTAACTGCTCTTTGACCGACTTAAGCGCCGACATCATCCCCTTCTGCCGTTCAGTCTCACCACACCGGGCCTCCGCCCAATCGATGCCGGCCAGTGACAGTTGCAGCGGGAACTGGCTGGTAAACCAGCCAATGGTGCGAGACAGATCGGCGCCGTCCTCCACGGCTTCGCGGCCGTGGCCTTCCAGATCAAAGCGAACCCCTTCCGCATTGCCAAAGCCGTGGCGCTCGCGCCAGTCAGCCATTGCCAGGGCGAAGGCTGTCAGCAGTACATCGTTGATCCGGCCGTGAATACGCTCCGGTGCACGGGTCAGCAGTATGCGCGTGACG
>NZ_JBGMEK010000173.1:0-3424 GCF_041447265.1 Microbulbifer epialgicus | reverse complement strand
CCGTAATTGCCGCTTAGAGCGGCTCACAAAATTAAAGCCCCCGGCTTTGCCGGGGGATACTTACTCACCTCGCTGGTATTGCTAGCCAGCACCACCCATGCAGGTAACGCTTTTCTCAAGCGGCACTATATCTCCGGCCTGAATCGAATCTGTATCTATGACCACCTCGGCAACATGGTAACCATCACTATCAAGAGCACAGAAATCTGCCGAGTAACGATCCAGATTTAAAGGCCTCCTTGCGCCCATAGATCCAAGTGAAGCAGTCTATCACTGCTTTGATCCGATTTTCTGCTGATCACGCCGCCCGTTCATTTCAGCTTCAACGCACGCATCTGCGAAATCGTCGATTTGAACGACTTCCCAGGTGAGCGATCAAAATCATAGACCCCGTGCATGTTGACGTGTGCCCAAGCAATTACCGAACCGTTAGCAATGGAATCGATGACCTCTTGGCGCTGTTGATCATTTGGTAGTTGGCAGCAATAGTCAGAAAGGAAAAGATAGTTCCAGATGATGATGGCGTTTTTTAAAAGCGTCTTACACATCATGGCTTTCTGGATTTCAATATCTGAACCCACCATGAGTTTGCCTTGTCGGGCAAAGAAGACAGCTTCAGATAGCTTTTGGCCATGCTCAATACGATTCAATTGCTTTTGAACAATCCTTCGTAACTCAGTACATCCCAAATAGTTCAATATGTAGGAAGTTTTCAGCATTTGTCCAAAGCCTTGCAATGCCCCATACAAGTCTGATTTTGGTGATTGAGCTGACAACATTCGGAACATGTGTGCGGCTGAACAATATCCGAGCTTGATGGATGCCATTAAGTGTAGGATTTGATCCCACTGTTTGAGAATGCTCTTCCGGTTAACAATCCGTCCCGCTTTGACCGTTCGCCCATTCATAGCTTGTTTGGTTTTCGCGTCGTAAGCCCACAACGTTTGATCATGGATCTTGGCAAATCTAGGAGCAAACCTAACGTTGATAAAATGCATTCCTGCAAAGATAGCTTCCGTAAAGCCGTGCTGATCAGTAGAGTGCCAGTGTTTCATTTCGCTTTCAGGGTAAAGCACTCGCGTCGACTCGACCATGCCATCCAACATGGAAGCTGCTTCACGCTCTGAGGAGGTGTGCACATTTACATTGAAGAAGGCCTGTGAATCATCGACAAATGAATTGGCGGTTATGCCTTGCTCCTTTCCATAATATTTGTATGAGAAATTGGCCAGTAAAGAGTTTACAGCAACGGTGATTTTCTTACCGTCAACGAAACCATTGCCTCATTTGCCTTAGCCAGAGAAGAGGGAGATACCCACTGTTTCTCGGTATCTCGTAATTGCTTTTCAGAAATATTCCGAGCAGCACGTTCCATATTGTGATGGCCAAGGTTAGTGCCTAGGCTCATAATCGTGGCGTAGACCTGTTTTAGCTTCTTGCCAGACAGCTCCTTGCCGGATTTATTATTTTTTAGGGCTTGGGAGAAATCTGTATAGTTGTCGATTTCTGCCAAGAGTTCATATAAGGTCACGACATTATTGTCGTTTAACAGTGATGGTATGAACTTTGAGTTGTCGTAATCGGATTCGAGGTTCCTTAATGTCCATCCAGATGTTCGTTTCCGCAGCCCTTCAATTTCATCCTGGTCAATAAGGTCATTTACACGATAAAACTGCTCGTTTAGTTCGCGGCCTATAGTCTCCAGCACTTTAGGTCCATCAACGAATGCTTCCAGATTGGCTTGGCGTATAATCATTTCCTTACTTGCCAACCAATCTTGCATTGGAATCAGATAACTCCGATCCAACCTAAACTTGTAGGAATATTTCAAAATCAGCTTCTTATCCCTAATGCTAAAGATGACGGCACAGAAAAGAAGGATCTTCCAACGAGAAATCGCGGGAAGGTTGGATTCTTCCAAGACTAGGTCCGCTTCATTCTCTTTCAGAAAAGACATAGGCGTTCTGTCAGTGAATTCGCCGTTTTGGGTGCAGAAGTACTCGATGGCTTCTATTAAGTCAGGGTTAGAATGCTCCAGATCAAAACTCAATGACCGCAAAGCGGGTGAGAGTTTTCTTATTAAGCTGCGGTGTTGATCAAATAAGTACTGGTAATAGCCCTTTCGCTTTTGCAGGTTGAGAAGATCTTTTTCTAGGTCGTCGAAGGCTCGATCAATATCATCTTCATTACCGTCACCGAAGAACGCCTCAATTAACTGGACGACTTGTTCATTCCTTTGTGACAGTGGCTTTTTCTCGTCTTTGGAGATGTTGTAGACTTCTCTTAAAACCGCACGGGATTGCTTTGCAGAATCGACAACACGGCGATTCATATCCAGATTGTCATCTTCACGTTGCGCTCGAACCTTAAGATCGCTCTTCTTTGCAGTGTTGATCGCGCTGCGGATGGTTTTCCTGAAGGCAATCAAGGTGGCGTCCTGCCTTTGATAGAACTGATCTTGGATGAAGCACGCTAGGCTAAGACTCAATCTGATTTCATCTTTTTGTCGGCGTAGCTGCGCCAAGTCATTCCTGTTAATTTGGTCAGCAAAATGCCGGACACCTTCGGGCAGCAGTTTGACTAATTCCAAACTGGCTTGAGCCTCCAGAAACTGATCCCGACAAAACGCCAGTAAACTGGCATTCTTGGTCATGACCGTAAGCGAATCATCCTGATCGATGGTTTTCAGTTCACTAAGGGCCAATGGAGCTTTACGTGAATACACCAGATTTAATAGGGATTGACGAACGAGTTCTGAACTGTGTTTTTGCCAACGTTCCAAGACCGATGACTCATACTCGCGCATGCTTTCGGTGACAATCTTGGCCAACGTCGCATAGGGTGGGATCGTAACCCGTTTTGCCCAGCAGTAATCCAGCAGTGAAAACAGGATTCTTTCCGTTTCATATCTTCGAGCCACCAGTAAACTGGCGACGCCCAACAGTTCACTCGCGAAGCTCGGTTGATAAGCTGTCCATCCATTTGCTTTTAAAATGGTATGTTTGTCTTCTTTCTGCAGAGTAGTGGAGTATTCTTTTGGGTTGAAAGTAAAGTTGGACCCGAGATTCAATCGTTTGGCAGCAACGTTGATATCACGCTTGTGAGCCTCCGATAGATCAAAGAATCGACCTTTGGCCTGAAAGTAAGCTTTGTTCAGAAGGTAACCCACTTTTCGGTGAGATTTCTTATTACGTAAATATTTTCGAGTATCAACGTCAACATTGATATAAACCATGCGCTCATCTGCATTGAGCTTAGGAGTACTGTCGAAGACCCTTCGACGGTGACGACTGAGTATGGTTAAATTGGGCAAAAGCGTCTCTTTTTTATTTTTATGACTTTAAGTTATAGATATACCCTACATATAACCAAAAGTTAGCAAAATTGTATTGTACAATACAATTTTGCTAACTTTTGGTTATAT
>NZ_JBGMEK010000172.1:0-3462 GCF_041447265.1 Microbulbifer epialgicus | reverse complement strand
AGGCGGTGCTTTATGATTCGTCGTGGCGCTCGCCCGTCCTCAAATTATCTAGTGGTTGCCAATACGGTTGTATGTGATCGCCGTATCTCATTCGCTGCCAGCGGCCTCCTGCTGCACTTGCTGTCGAAGCCTGATGATTGGGAGGTGTCAGCCGCAGCATTAGCCAGAGAAGCCCAAGAGGGGCGTGACCGCATATACAAGCTGCTGAACGAGCTAATTGACGCTGGTTACTGTGAGCGCATCGTAAGGCGCAGTGAAGGAGGCAAGATTCTCGGTACTGATTATGAGATTTCCGATATCCCTAGAGACTCCCAGGAACCCCCGGATGAACCACTTCCTGAAAAACCGGATACGGTAAATCCAGATACGGTTTCACCGGATACGGTAAATCCGACACAACAAAGTAAAGAATATAACAAAGTAAATACTGGACTAAGTAACCAGTCTGAGAGTGCGCAAGAGCGCCCTCCCGCAAGCACTCGAAAACCAAAATCTCCAGCCAAGCGCGGAACCCGACTCCCTGACGACTGGATTCTCACCGAAGAATTCCGTACTGAAGCGCAACGAGTCCGTCCTGACCTGATTAACCGAATTCACGATATCGCTGACGAATTCAGAGATTACTGGGTGGCCCAATCTGGCCAGCGTGGCGTCAAGGCTGACTGGCTAGCTACGTGGCGCAACTGGCTAAGGCGCGAAAGGTCTAGCACCCCCAAATTCAAAACCGCAGCACAGCAGCGCTCAGAACGTGCAGCGGCAACCTACGACTACGAACGCGCAACGCATTTCTAGGAGGGAATCGCAGTGAAAAATATATCCACCGTCCTCAGCCAACCGCCAGAACTGAAGCGCCCCATGGGCTCAGATGAATTGAGCCGAGAGCAACGGGACAGCGTGGCTTATTTTTTCCTGCGTCTCTCCCTGCTGAATCGCGAGCAATACGACCGACAGTTCCCAGACGAGAAAACCGAGGCCCTTGCTAAGCGTGAATACGCCGCACACGTCAAAGATTTTACCCGAGAGGAAATTGACAAAGGTATGGCTGCCTACCACGAAAATCGCCAAGCCGGTGTTGGAGGTTTTCAGTTCCTGGATGTGGACCGCGCAATCGGACTAATTCGAAACGGTGGAGTAGGTGAGGGTAATCCTGCCCGCATTCACAAGCTCTTTAAACCCTTAGCCCTACCAGACAAAAACGCCCAGGAGCGAGCCCGCAAAAGCGGTGAAAGTGAACTAGCAAAGATGCGGGGGATGTTCGACCTATGAGCGAAGAACACAGCGAGGTTTTGGAGGGGGAATACATACCCCGAGAGGAATCCACCAGTCAGCCAACGCTGGCGGAAGAGCTGGAAGACACCAACTGGTAAACAATAATCGAGAGGGAATTCAAATGATATACGGACCTATAAACCATGGAGTTGTTCGCAATACGTCAGCAGACCGAGCGGCAATTGCCTCGAAGACAAAAGAGTTTTTAGCGCGTGGCGGTGTAATTAAACGAATACCCACCGGTCTCTCTGGCTACAACCTGAAAATGAAAAAGGGGAACAATGGCCAGTCCAGATATCAGGATGAGCGCCTAATCAGCCGGTTCCGATTTGAGAATTTGCAAGCGGTGTAACTGAAGTGAATCGTGAAGAGCTAGCCCCAACAAGAACGGTTTTATTCCTGGAGTTGTTTTTGTGGATGGTGACGGTTGGCTTAGGTGTTTGGTTTTTGATTGGGTTGGAGTAGGGCAAATGACAAAGGATTCCGTGGTAGTCAACAGCGCAAACACTCTTCAAGGTTTTCTTGTCCGTGCTGAGAACCTTTTTAAACAGCACAAGCATCTGCGTTTTTCTTGGCGTATAGGACGGGACCGGAGCCTTGAACAAAACAGAATGTTTTTCGAGCTGTATAAGCGCATAGGTCATCAGCTCTATGGAAATGATACTGATTTAGCCAGGGCTGAGTGCAAGTTAACTATCGGAGTACCGATACTTCTGCTTGGAGATAAAGACCCGGAATTTACCGAGGTCTACAACAGATATCTCCGAGGATACAAGTTTAGCTATGAAGATAAGTTGCAAATTGTTCGCCTTTTAACGGTGACCTCTCGAATGACGGTAAAGCAAGGACAGGAGTACATAGATTCGATACTAAACCAGTACACCTTGAGAGGTGTTGATTTTGGGCCGCTGAATGACTTCGGGTGCAACTAATGGCCACCCGATACCGAAAATGTAAAGTATGCAAAACCCGCTGTAATGTACTGTACGGCATAGTTAACGGGTTGGATTTCGTCTGTTGTGTTGACCATCTTATTGATTTGGGATTTCAGCGAGTAGAGAAGCAAAAGAAGCTTGAAGCTAAAAAGTTCAAGGCTGAAACCAGAGCGCGCAAAAGGGCATTAAAACCTGATTCTCAAATCATGGATGAGGCCCAGCGCTCAATAAATGCCTATGTGCGAGAGAGGGATAGAGGCAAGCCGTGTATTTCCTGCAACTGTCCGGAGCATGAAATTGAAGTAGAGCAGGGCTGGAAACCGGGAGGTGCCTGGGATGCCGGCCACTTCCGCTCAAGGGGTGCAGCCGGCCACCTGAGATTCAACCTCTGGAATATTCACAGGCAGTGCAAAAGCTGTAACGCAGGCTCTGCCAAATATGCCCATAAAGCGGAGACCGTAGCCGTGCAATACGAACTTAATCTGAGGGAAAAGGTAGGCAATCGCCGAGTTGACTGGTTAAAAAATAATAACGAAATCCGGAGATTTAACCGGGAGTATTGCGAAAGGATTAAGCGGATATTCAATAGAAAAAGACGGTTATTACAAAAGCGGAGGGAGTGCATAGCATGAGCCTTTTGGAATATGCAAAAACTGAGGGAGAGAAGCGACACTGCCGAGCATTTGAGGAGTGTGGTGGTGTTACTGCAGCTGCGCGTAAGCTGGGAATAACACACCCTCCCGTGTCCCGCTCTATCACAGAACTGAAAAGGCGGCAGGCCCTGAAGGATGCTAGCCAGCACCTGAACCATCAGAAGGTGCCTGAAGGTTTCGAAATCAAAGGGACGAGTATTTATTTCCCTAAGACAGAAACTACCCCGGCTTTCTGGTTGAAGAATCAGCAGGATATCCAAAAGCAGCAGGCAGCCATGGAGGCCTTTGCTCAAACCTATATCGAAGATCTGCCACCGGTAGAGACTCCCACAGAGCCTCAAGGTGATTTAGATACAGACACTATTCCCTGGATACAGATTGGAGATGGTCATTTAGGGATGCTTGCCCATGAGCGCGAGGTGGGCCACAACTTTGACCTGAAGATAGCGGAGCGGGAATTAGTAGCCGCAATTGAAATCTTGATAGACCGAGCACCTAACTGTGAGCGCTGTGTTATTCAAGATTTAGGGGATATGACCCATTACGAAACCTTCAGTGCCAAAACAGAATCATCAGGGCATGACCTGGATTTTGATAGCCGCTAT
>NZ_JBGMEK010000171.1:0-3589 GCF_041447265.1 Microbulbifer epialgicus | reverse complement strand
CAGAGTTGAGCATGTATTTGGTTCTATGGAAAATGAACAGGGAGGAATGTTCGTTCGAACTATAGGACTTGCGCGCGCCAATGTTAAGGTTGGCATGATGAATTTGGTTTACAACATGCGTCGATTTGTCAGTTTATACAGTCGAATTGCGCCCGCAGCATGAAGAGTGGGATAAAATGGATATGAGTTTTACTTGGAATTATTATAAAACACACTAACTATCAATATTTATCGAATAAGCTCAGTTTTACAACTAAAACTCAACCATAAAATAGCACTCCAATAATTCGTAAATTTATCTCCGAATTTATAGAGATGCCCATAAATTAACCGGGTGAAAGTCTCCAGGAATTGCTTGGGGACCATATGTGTTGATGATGGCTTTTTTTTCTACTCCTTTCTGAGAGGCAATTTCGTCACAAAAGCGGTATTCAGCAGATACGTTTATTCAAGATGCCTTTATCGCCGGTAGAGCAGGCCCCAAAGATAGAGATATACGGCACTGCAATCAAGAAACTGCTCATTGATAAGTTTGGTATTGAGGCTTATTTCTGGAATAGGAGATTTCTGGCAAGGCCAAGTAAGCATATATCTACGAAGGAGAAAAATATTACCTTGCTAAGCTTTATAAGGCGAGAACACTCCGCAAACAGGAGGAACCCTGGCGCCGATCAGCTTTGGGCTAGATATAGAGGCCTGGATGCCGATTACGAGCTTACAGTGATGTATTCACAGCGCGTCTTGAGTGTAGTGTATTCTTTCCTTCTGACTTCGCAGTAAGTCTAAGGGGCCAATACTTATGTTTTCGGTATAATGGATGATCTATTGTAAGGGTCTGGGTCTGGTTCACCCTTTTCTGACTTGTTTCTTGAGTCAATAATATGCGTTACCATACCAGCTGGCATTTCAGAGAACCAGTTGACAATTCTGTATGATTTGGATTTGTATAGGTTTTCAGATTTTTGCCATTTATTTTCTGTCATTTTCGTAAGCATAGCGTAAAGAAGTATTTTTCCTTCAGTTCCAAGTTTTGAACCATATCCAGAGATTACATACTCACTGTTTTTAATGTCTAGTTCTATATTGTAGTTTGCGTTGGCCGCCTTGATAGTTATGGAGAGAAAGTCTGGGCCGCTTTTGGATTTTTCCGCAATAATTGATACTGAGGTACCATCAACGGATAAGTCTGCCCGTATAGATTCGCTAGATTGTTCCACTAGAAACCTGGATCTATTTGCTAGTTGATTGATGTCAGATAGGGAGACGTTTGAGCTGGCTATTGAGCGTTCAGATATAGACTTTAGAGAGTCATAATGAGAGTCCACTAGTACATTGTTTAAAACCTCATTAGCAATGGTACCACCTGAAAAAAATATACTAATTAATAGCGTCAAGCTTCTTATGCGAGTACCCACTATTTCTCTCCATCATTTGAATAATTTGCATTATTAGGTTTAGTGCGAGTTGAAGCATAAGTGTTAATTAATGAAATAAAGTTGACATGGCAATTGCCTGGGGAGAGTGATACGGAGACAAATAGGAGAGTTTAGGGTGATAACTTGACCTTATGCCAGCATGAGTTCTAGTAATTGATTGGGTTCTATTAGTGGTTTTAAGGGAATGTTTTACATTCCAACTTGTATGCCTATAGTTTACTTTGAAATAGTAAGGGGTTTAAGAAATGCTTGTTATTGCGAATCGAAATATAAGATGGGAAGAGTTTAAGAGTGGCATTGCTAATCATAGAGCTTTTGGGAATAAGTTAAATCGTAAAGGGGCGAATGAAATTAGAATTGCTGAGGCTGAGATAAAGGGGGGGGTAAATGGCGGGTCAAGTTGGTAGAAGAGCCAAAGAAAATAACAAAATCAAATATACCGTCAGAAAAAATATTTCGTTCTTTAAAAAAGAGCTTGTTAGGGACAACAGCGACTGTGTTTTTTTATGCATGGCTTTGATAAGCCTTTTGTAAAAAGATTAAATCAAGCGCGTCGTTTGGAGTGGAGATATGGAGTAAAAGTTGTTGTTTTTTCTTGGCCGTCTAACCCTGGTGGGAATCCAGTAGATGAGTACAAGGATGCAAGCAAGATTGCCCTGGCTTCTGCTGGAGCATTAGCTTCTGCTTTAGAAAAAGTTGGTCGCTATATGAAGAAGTCGTTAAGAAATTATCCTGCAGAAAAGTGTAATATAAAATTTTCACTTTTAGCATATAGTCTTGGTAACCGTCTTCTTTACAGTTATATGGGCGGCTCTTCTGATGATGAAGGAGCAAATATTTTTGATAATATCATATTATGCCAGGCTGATGTTGATCGTATAAATCATGAACACTGGGTTGATAGAATGTCTATAGGTAAGCGAATTTATATTACGATTAACGAGGATGATGGGGTGCTAAAAAAATCTGAAATGGTCAATCGAAGGGAGAGGCTGGGTCGGGCATCTGGCCATCTATATTCAGAGAAGGCACTATATTTTGACTTCACTGGTGGTCCTAATGTGGGTGGAACACATGGGCTATTTTATAAGAAAACAAATAGGGTGGTTAGGGACGTTTTCCATGAGTTTATGCATGGGAGGAGGGGTGAGCGAGTGCTAGGTATGACCTATGACCCAAGAACTAATGCGTATCAATTCTAGGTTTGAAACCTCAAAATTCTGGTGATAGTTATGTGGCAAGATGTGGTTTCTCGTGAATATAAGGTTATGCTTAAGGTTAACCGTTTTGTTGGTTCAGAGGTTAGTTTGCGAAGCCAGGCTAGTTTTTTTTGGAATGAGTTTAAAGGTTCAATTAAAGATCTGGTTTTTGATACCGATGGTCAGTTGGATGAAATAGAAAACCGGAGGCTTGTAAAATTTTATGATAGCGATCATCAAGTACTTAAAAAACATAATTACTCATTTAGAGAGCGAGTTGACCTTAATACTAATTCGCGAGAAGTTACACTTAAATTTCGCCATCCAGATCGATATATCTCTCAAGATAGAGATATGAGGGCCGCTTATGAGAAAGACGTAAAGACTAAATTTGAGGAAGATATTAAGCCTCCGTTTTTAAAATTATATAGTTTTTCTTCTGCACAGCCTATATCGAACACAAAAATTATCAATAAGATAAATGACCCTGAGGGGTTGTTCCCAAATTTAGGGGAGCAGCTTGATAATACTGAAGGGAGTGAGTTAATTAGTGTTGTGGGAGATTTTACGGCTAAAGAAATAGTAGTTTCAGGCGGTGATTTTCAGATTGGTAAGGTCCCTAAGGTAGAGGCAGAGTGCGCCTTAATAGTTTGGTACGACGGTATCGGGCAGACTGAGATTCCAGCTGTTGTCGAGTTTAGTTTCAGGTATAAGGACAAGAAAGAACGATTTGAGGGTGATGTGGCGGAAAGAGCCTACGAAGTATTTAATAGATTAATAAATATGGTGGAATGGATTGACTCAGAGGGGTTAACCAAAACTGCATATGTCTACTCAAGAGTAAATTCGTGACTGGGGCGAGGGTGTTCAAAACTCTGTGTCAGCCAAATGGCCTCATAAGCTGATGTATTTTTCCAAGCGATCTGGAAAGTGGATCGTCAGTTGTGACAGTGT
>NZ_JBGMEK010000170.1:0-3690 GCF_041447265.1 Microbulbifer epialgicus | reverse complement strand
CTTAGTTGGTTTATTGTCTGGCGATAACAAATCAACCAGATACGCCGCTTTTTTTCAAACCTTCAAACACCAGATTTGGTTATAGCTCAAATATAGTCAATCGATCATTATTCCAAATTTGTCGAAATACTGCTGTACTGATCGACTACTCAGTAGCGCTAAACTAATCCCTGACCACAAGTTGTGCTTAACGAAATCAGTATGTGTTTTATAATGGTCGGCGTAACAAAGCGTATCGCAAGGTGATGGTGTAAACACCTTGCCAAAAACTGCCTTGTTGCATTATTTTGCTCCCTTAACTAGAACGGTAATCTAACTATGGATCAAACCTCTAACCCCATCCAAACCAATGAGCTGCCTTGGATGCCGCTCAACACCGGTGTATCAGTGCGATTACTACGCCTGGTTGGAAAAGACAGAACACTACAATTAAAAGTTGAACCCGGTACCACCATCGAACAGCATGCACATGGTGGCGAAGTGCATGCATTTAACGTTACCGGCAGCAGAAAACTCAGCAATGGTAAAATCGCTGGCCCTGGAGCCTATGTGTACGAGCCGGCGGGGAACATAGACAGTTGGGCCTGTTATGGTGACGAGCCGGTGATTGTTCAAATTACAATGAGTGGTTCGGTTGCCTACCTCGATGAAAATGGCAAACCCAAAAGTGTGACCGATACAGACACATTGCGACATCGCTATCGTCAATGGTGTGAACAAGAGAATCATCCTATTGTGGCCATAGGTGCCTAACAGTGATGGAGGGTTTCTGCACAAATTCATGCCCAAGGTTTTGATTGCTTTTCAACTATCGCGATTGTCGATAGTTTCTAACTTTCTCTGGCTGTCAATATGGGAGATACTTGTGACTCAGCTAAACGCAAAATGTTGAGTCAACAAAAAAACCTGTGGAGAGACGCCAATGTCAAATGACATTCAATTACAACACATTCGAGAATTTTCTGAACGCTATCAGTATGACAATAGTTATGTTGAACAGATGTTAATTGCATCGCCAACGTGCTATGAAAAATTTAATGCGTTTGTTCCACTAAGTCACCACCGTGAGCAGTTGAGTGTTGAGGCATTTTGGGTGGCCAAGTTGGCCGCTATGCAGGTGGCCGATTGTGGACACTGTGTTCAGCTTAATGTACGTATGGCATTGGAGTCGGGCGTAGATAGAGCCATTATTCAGTCATCGCTAAGAGGCGGTAGCGGCTTGCCGGCGCAATTACTTGATGTGTTCACGTTTGCCACCTGCGTTGCATCGAGTCAATCGATTGACTTTGATTTGGAGCAACGTGTAAAACAGCAGCTAAACCCCACGCAGCAGGTAGAGCTTAGCGTTTGCATCGCTACTGCCGCCATGTATCCAACCATTAAAAGGGCATTAGGCTATGGCAAAAGTTGTCGGCTCGTCGAAATTGATGTTTAAACCCAACATGCATATGACGGTATTGGTAACGTATTTGATCCTTCCTTTAGTGATGCGCTTGTTAAACTTTAGGTAGCTGTGTCGTCAGCGCTTGCGCTGGCACACTTTTACGCTTGCGCACTTTTAATAGTTGCCACGTTTATTCAACTCCCGCAGCGCTTGTCTGTGTTACTATTTTCACATAATAAGCCGTGCCGTTCCCGAGATGAATATTTCGGTCTGATCCGCATGAAAAAAACACGCCGCTTTGCATTAACTTCGCAGTAGGAAAAGCCATAGAGTTTAATGAAAAAAATAGCTTATCGAATACTAACAATCATCGCATGGCTTGTCGTGTTAGTGCTGGCAGCATGCAATGTCCAATCGTCTCAATCTGAACGTGTAAGCTATACCGAATCGGCAATGAGCCAGGCAAAAGGCTGCGAGCAATTAGCTGAAAACACATCCGGTGCGACCTTTGTGATGTTAAACACACAATCATCCCAGTTGTTAGTCTGTAACCCTGTTCGAGCACAAATGCCTTACGTGCCCGCTTCAACGTTTAAAGTGCCCCATGCATTGATTGCACTGGCGACCGGTGTAGCTGACGGTCCAGAGCATCGTATTGCGTGGGACGGTAAAACGCGTGCGGTGCCGGTCTGGAATCAAGCGACAACGCTCGCCACCGGCATCACTCATTCCACCGTTTGGTACTATCAACACATCGCTCGTGAGGTGGGTTATCAACGTATGCAGCAGTGGGTTGATGCACTTGAGTTTGGCAATTCCAACATTGGTTCAATCGACGATCTAACGCATTTTTGGCTGGACGGTGCATTGAGGATCAGCGCTTTAGAGCAGGTGATATTCTTGGATAAATTACGTCGCCGCGTTTTGCCCGTCGATACCAACGCACAACAATTAGTGGCCCAGATGATGCGTGTTGCACCTAACCCCGGCTCGGTCACCCTGCGGGCAAAAAGTGGGCTTGTGTTACCGATTGATCCACGCACGGGCGACATAAGCAACGCCGAGCCGATCGTTTCTCGTTTAAGCAGCGTTAATCGCGTGGGCTGGTACGTCGGCTGGGTAGAGCAATCCAACAGGAAGCGCGCGGATATAGTGTTTGCTTTAAATCTTGATATCAGTCATTCGGCAGATATCGGCAAGCGTCAAGCTTTGTCTCTCATGCTGTTGGAAGCAAACGGGGTGGTGTTTAATTAAGCACCCGATAGCCTGTATTCGCCATTTTTAATGAGCGGGAAATTTGGCAAACAGTGAGTTCGAATCGCTTCCGGCAGCGAACAGATGAGCACGTTTGCACAATGAATGTGACTTATACCCCTGTTACTATTTAAATATAGTCAATCCGTTTAACCTTCAATCCGTTTAACCTTCAATCGGGTTGACTATATCTAAGATCAAAAAACTAACATTTTATAAAGAGAGGCGTAGATGGTTGAGTCAAATAACACCGACACTAAACTCGATTTGCCAGTGATATTTGAACGTTATCACAGCGGGTGGGAATCCAGAAATCCAGACTTGATTGCTACACTTCACTCTGACGACACGGTTTTTCATATGCATGACGGCTCTGAAGCGATTGTTGGGCGTGATGCGCTACGTCAACATTGTGTTGAGTTGTTTAAACAGTTTCACTTTACGTTGGAGCGCAGCCGCTTGCTGTTTGGCGAAAACTTTTGGATTTTTGAGTGGCTGATGACGCTGGAATTGCAAGATCCTTCCGGCAACCCCTTTACAGCAAAAATTGAAGCGCTCGATGTGGTCACCGTTAACGGCGTGGGTGAGGTCACGCGCAAAGATGTATATATTAATGGTGAGCAAAAAGCAGCGGCATTTAAGCAAGCCGGTCTGGCGTAGTCGCGCTAAAATCAAAGAATGACACTAAACTTTAGGGTACCTCTAAAAATTCACTAATTTCCGGTAAAATAGTCTAAACGCTCACTAGTAAAGGTTATTGTCAAATGCAGCCGAGTTTTTTCGGTCTTGATGACCGCCATCGCAAGCTAAATGAACGTGATCCACTGGTTGCTCTTCGTAAGTTGATTGACTGGGAGGACTTCCGGAGTACTTTGAATAAAATCCCCACACTTCCAAGAAAGAGTAATGCTGGAAGAAGACCCTTTGATAAGGTACTGATGTTCAAGGCACTTGTATTACAGCATTTATATAACCTATCGGATGATGAGCTGGAATATCAGATACGCGATCGATTTTCATTTTGTCGATTTCTCAGCCTAAACCCGGAGGAC
>NZ_JBGMEK010000169.1:0-3700 GCF_041447265.1 Microbulbifer epialgicus | reverse complement strand
CTTGTGTTTGATGATGCGATCATTAGTATGGATCATGGGGTTTATCCTTGGTTTTGCTTTTAGGCTTAGGCACCTTCATCAAAACTGGTAAACCCCTCGATCCCCACTAATGGTTTTATCACCCAACCAGTGCTTATTTAAACGCTGCCTATCAGGTAGATTCCGCATTACAAACGGCTTCAACTTCGATAAGTTTTTAACTTAACCAGCCTAATTTTGACCGACATGTTTCATAAAAATTATGATCTATTGGGTGAATTAATGTCAGTCGATGTGGCTTCTTATGGATTCGAATGGTATCACCAACCTCAGTTACTACCTGATCATGTCCATCGCAAGTAATATAAGGCTTGGCAATATTGTGCTCACCAATAATAATCTTAAACTCACTGCTCCCTTCTACAACAATTGGACGGCTACTCAGGGTGTGAGGGTTGAGTGGAACAAGGACTATGGCATCTAGTTTCGGGTGCATAATTGGACCGCCACCCGAAAGAGCATATGCTGTAGATCCGGTCGGAGTAGAAATGATTAACCCATCTGATCTCTGTGTATATACAAACTGCCCATCTATATAAAGGTTAAACTCAATCATACGAATGAATTCACCTGGGCTCAGGACCACATCATTTAAAGCTGAACCTCTACCGACGACCTTACCATTTCGGCTAACGGACATATCCAGCAAGAAACGGCTTTCGGCCATATATTTGCCAGACAATACCTCCCCAACCTTTTTCTCAACCTGGTCAGGTGTAATGTCTGTGAGGAACCCAAGGCGCCCACGGTTAATTCCCAATAAAGGAACACTAAATTTAGCAAGCGCCCTAGCTGCAGCCAATAGGCTTCCATCACCACCAACAACTATAACCAAATCACAAAGCTCTCCAAGCTTATCCTTCGAGGAAACCCTTGTGTTATGATCAACTACTGCACTAGCGGTCTCTTCCTCCAATACAATCGAATAGCCCCCCCGTTCGAGAAAAGCCATCAGGCGCCGTAAAGAAATAACCGCACTTTCACTTTCAGTTCGGCCAATTAAGCCTATATTTTGAAACTCTGACATGCATCCCCCAGGCTTACTTAAGGCACTCATCCTGTGCGCAATTCAGCCAAGCACCAAGTAAACATTGGAACAGCCAATGCAAACACCACCAAACAGCATATTATGCCGGAGAGGGCCGCTCCAGTCGAACCAGGCCAGAGCAGCCTCATTGTCGCTTGAGCTTCGGCTGGGCTTAATTCATTAATCATTGAAGCCACGACGACCTTGCAGGCCCCCTGAATGCAGAATAAGAACCCTTCCCCCACTCAATTCCTTTTCACCCGAGCCTTTTTGAAGCGCATAGAGTAACTTGAGCATATAAACTGGCTCAAAGGGGGGAACCCCCTCAAAAGAAAGGCCCATATGAAAATCTCGCAGCTCTTTAGGGTATCTGCCATAACCCCCAAAATGAAATTGGCTCAATAGGCGCTTTCGTAGTTCAGTAAGTCTCTCGGCGCCTGCCAAAGCTGAATGGTTATTAGTTTTTTGGCCGCCAGGTAAAGCACTCTCAGCCTGGGAAACCCAGTAACAAGCCTCATTTAAAATACTGTCCGCAGCCTTTAAAACCTCAACCCCAATAACCGAGCAATTCTGAATGCTTGAATAAAGCCCTGCAAACGTAGCCCCAGTCCCACAAGCCACCCAAACCTGATCAAATGCAACCGGGGCAGTTTCTTCAATTACCCGCCCCAAAAGCTGGACACCTTTTACACCGGCTAAGTTCGCCCCCCCTTCGGGTACAAAATAAACCCCTTCGTTTTCCAGCCCCAGATCGCGTAAGAAATCCAACTCCCCTCTCCGCCGGTACTGAGCTCTTGTCACAAACTTCAACTCCATACCAAATCGCTGAGCATCCTGTAAAGTCGCACTGAATTCAGCAGGCCTTTCCCCTCGAATAATCCCTATTGCCTTAAACCCAAATCGAGCACCAGCAGCTGCGACAGCGTGAATATGGTTTGACCAAGCCCCACCACAGGTAACGATTGTCTTAGCCCCCTGATTCCTCGCCTCAATCAGGTTGAAAATAAGCTTATAGGCTTTATTTCCCGAAATAAGCGGATCTATCAAGTCATCGCGACGAACCCAAACATCCAGGCCGGGAAATACTTCACTACTTATCTGCTGATATGGAACCTGGCGAGCTGCATCGGTAAATGCCTGCAGGTCCAGACTATCTAGAAGGCGGGGCAACATGGCTATATCTGTTTAGTTCAATTGTTATGCGGGTCTGGGCAGATAACCATCCACCAAGAAAGAATTCAGGGGAAAGTCGACGGTTTCAGTCCCACCACCAGACTTGATCAGGAATATTACACCGGCAACACCGGTTTCAGCGGTAACGTCAGCCTCCTGGATAGGGGCTCGCTTCAAGAGGCCGCTTGGTTCAAATAGGGCTACATTGATACCTTCACAATTACTGGGCGGCAACTGAGCCAATCCCGCCTGAAGTGCACGAGCTGAAGGCGCCTCAAGCCCGTAAACTCCAGCCTGGCGGAATTTGTCTCCTAATTCCTGGCAATAACGGTAATCAGTAGGATGAGAAATTGAGGACCAGTCAGCCTCCCAAGCGCGGGCCTGCAGTCTTATGCCAGGCTCTACGCGATACTTTGCCGAGAAGACACTATGGTAACTGGTCAGAGGTTCGGACGGAGACTGGACCATATCGTTAAAAAATAACAACCGATAATAGGCTGCCTCTGCCAAAGTTGTTTCCACGGTTTTACTGCCATAAAAAACTCCGGATTGAGCAACCCCACCAAAACGTGATCCCCATGGCAGCGGTGGATAGCGAAATGGGGTGGCAAGCAGGTAGTGCAGGTCTTCCGTGCCCGGTAAACGCTTTGGCTTACTCTCTTCCAGCAGGCGCTCCAGCACCTCTTGTTTCTGCAGGTTATCGACCAAGCTTCGAGTTGCCACCTCTTCCTGAGACTCAACAATGCGATACAAGCGCCCCATCAAGCGAGTCTTTGCTGACTCAATCCTCTGAGCCAAACTAGCCGTCAAACCTTACCTCTCATTGCATCCAAGTAGGCAACAACTCGCACTAAGCCATCAATTCGGCCCGCCAATTCCCTAGGGGTACCATTAAGTGCACGGTTGGGCGTAGAAAACCACTGCCGAGCACCCACCTCATTACCAGTAAGGACAAAAGCTGCCCGATATGCGCGAACCAAAAGCAGTGCAAGTTGACCAGGAGCACCATCCGGGTCAAGCCCCGACTTGCGCCTTAAAGTCCGTTCATCCAGGTGGATGATTTCTCCAAGATCCTTCTTTTTTATATGTAAGTGAGTGGCAGCGTTTAAAAGCGCCTCGAGTAGCACCTCATCAGCACTCGGTTGCGGATGATAGTTGGGGATGGAAGTCATACGCCCTACCTGCTTTCTGGTCGAATGTCCAAAATATAGGCTTTTTCCGGACAAAAAACAACGGAACCTTAGCCTGGCCGCCCCTAAGTTCGCCCTAAAGTCCCCTTGAGGCGGCAGCGCTCAAAGCACCGGTTACGCAGAAAGCGCTGGTGATACTAAATTGCAGGATGAAAATAGAAAATCCAGATACAAAAAAGCCCTCACATAGTGAGGGCTTTTTTGTATCTGGCGGACCGGACGGGACTCGAACCCGCGACCTCCGGCGTGACAGGCCGGCATTCTAACCAAC
>NZ_JBGMEK010000168.1:0-3862 GCF_041447265.1 Microbulbifer epialgicus | reverse complement strand
GTCCTCCGGGTTTAGGCTGAGAAATCGACAAAATGAAAATCGATCGCGTATCTGATATTCCAGCTCATCATCCGATAGGTTATATAAATGCTGTAATACAAGTGCCTTGAACATCAGTACCTTATCAAAGGGTCTTCTTCCAGCATTACTCTTTCTTGGAAGTGTGGGGATTTTATTCAAAGTACTCCGGAAGTCCTCCCAGTCAATCAACTTACGAAGAGCAACCAGTGGATCACGTTCATTTAGCTTGCGATGGCGGTCATCAAGACCGAAAAAACTCGGCTGCATTTGACAATAACCTTTACTAGTGAGCGTTTAGATTATTTTACCGGAAATTAGTGAATTTTTAGAGGTACCCAGTAATTAAAGTTATTGTTCGAAGGCTTAAAGCAAGCCTATAGAAGGTTTGATATTTCTCTGCTTGTCGAGATGAGAGTGTGTAAGGGAAATAGAAGGAGGGTGGTAACTGGAGGGGATTTGTGGATTTGTGTGCTAAGTGTCTTGTGATTTTGAGTTCATAAAAAATCGATTACAGAAGAGCTGAAGGTGATTTATATTTTGTAGGGCTGAAAGATGCAGGTTTTTCTGAAAGCATTTTGATAACTGTCTGGCAATGATTACTTGGCGTCAATTTTACTCTAAGGGACTGTATGTCATAGAAATGAAACCTTAAGTAATCCGCTTCTTAGGTTTGAATCTCTAGCTATTTCATCTGCGGAACTAAATTTGGCGTCAAAAATACTTTATTGGCATATTATTAGACTTCTTTACCATATATTTCAACAAGTAAAGAGTGAGATAGTTCTACTTGTTGCCGCTGCTATATTCCAGGGGGCTTTTTGCAAGAAGGCTGGGATCTTGAGGTGAGCGGCTGTCGGTATGGTAAGCCTGATAATAGCTTCTATAGTTGGATGGCTTTATGCTGTTGAAGGCGATAGGAAATAGATGTAGGTTGTTTGTTCGATTTTACTCTGTCTTCGGAATTCGGATTTTTACTTTGTTTGCGATTAAGTGAGCACTTTTTTTCGAGAAAATAACAGGACTGATAGTGAGAAAAGTACTGGTTCTTGGGGGAGATGGATTTTGTGGTTGGCCAACTTCCCTTCACCTTTCAGACGCCGGGTATGAGGTAGCTATAGTTGATGACTTTTCCCGGAGGAAAACAGATATCGAGCTTCAGGTGGAATCGCTTACCCCGATTCAGCCGCTTGGGGAAAGGCTTAAGGTTTGGCGGGAGGTCACGGGAAATAATATAAGACACATATCTATTACCATTGGCGAAGATTACCAAAAATTATTGGCTTTGCTGATGGCTGAAAAACCCGATGTCATAGTGCATTTTGCTGAGCAGCGCTCAGCGCCTTATTCCATGAAATCCTCACTTCATCGGCGTCTTACCGTAAATAAAAATCTAAATGCGACAAATGATATTTTAGCCGCGATAGTGGAGAGTAAACTCAATATTCACTTGGTCCATCTGGGAACCATGGGGGTCTACGGCTATGGTACTGCTGGAATGAAAATTCCAGAGGGATACCTGAAGATCAAAGTGGAAGACGGGGGCGCGGTTGCGGAGAGGGAAATTTTATATCCTTCAGATCCAGGTTCTATCTATCATATGACAAAGGCGCAAGATCAGCTGGCTTTTGCCTTTTACAATAAGAACGACGGAGTGCGCATTACTGATTTACATCAAGGTATTGTCTGGGGTACACAAACACCACAGACTCAGAGAGATGAATATCTGATTAACCGATTTGATTATGATGGGGATTATGGCACTGTCTTGAATCGATTTCTAATGCAGGCGGCAATCAACTATCCATTAACAGTACATGGCACAGGCGGCCAAAAGCGTGCATTTATTCATATTCAGGATAGTTGTCGGTGTATACAGCTGGCGATTGAGCATCCACCAGAGGTGGGCGAGCGTGTCCGTATTCTCAATCAGATGACTGAGGTCCACAGGATTAGGGATCTAGCGGAATTAGTAGCGAGTAAGACCGGCGTTGGTATTTCATTTATGGACAATCCGAGAAAGGAATCCCCTGATAATGACCTTCTAGTGGTCAATGATCAGCTTCTAGAAATGGGGTTAAACCCAATTACCCTAAATGAGCGGCTCTTATTAGAGGTCGAGGAAGTCGCAAAGAAGTATGCAGGTCGTTGCAATCAGGAAAAAATACCCTGTGTTTCTAAATGGTAACTACGAACATAGAATAACTACAATTGTCGAATAATTTTACAGGGTTTAAAATGGTTGCCGTTAGGAAATGTCGGGCATGAAAATATTAATTGCTACGGATACTTATCCTAAGCAGCTTAATGGTGTCTCGAGGGTTTTGGAGAAGACCTTAAGGGAACTCACCAGGCGTGGGCATGAAGTGAAAATTGTCTACGCAGATGATTTTATGACCTTTCCCTGGCCAGGTTACCAGGAAATAAAGATCGCTCTATTTCCCGGTCATCGCCTTACTCGTATTGCTGATCAATTCTCTCCGGATGCCATTCATATTATGACTGAGGGGCCAGTGGGTATTGCAATGCAGAGTTACTGTAAACGACGAAACTTGAGATTTACCACTTCCTGGCTATCCAGGCTTTCCGAGTATGTTTCCATCCGATATAAAATTCCAGTGAGGTGGCTGCATGGGTTGTTGTTGCGCTTCCACCAGGCCGCAGCACAGACAATGGTGACCACAGAGAGTATGGCGGCTGAGGCGAGGTCGCTGGGAATTACGCGAATTAGTCGGTGGCGTCGGGGGGTGGAGCTGGATAAATTCCATCAGGTAAAATCGACTATCTTTGACGGCCTACCAAGACCAATTATGCTGAATGTGGGGCGGGTTGCTATAGAAAAATCCCTGGATAGATTTTTGTCTCTGGATATGCCTGGCACCAAAGTGATTGTTGGGGATGGTCCTCAGCTAAATGCATTAAAAAGAAAGTTCCCCTCAGCTGTTTACCTGGGTGTGCGTGAAGGTGAGGCGCTCACTGAATGTTATAGCGCCGCCGATGTTTTTGTTTTTCCCTCTTTAACTGATACCTTTGGTTTGGTTAATCTGGAAGCGCTGGCCTGTGGTCTGCCTGTTGCGGCTTACCCGGTAACGGGTCCAAGAGATGTTATCGGTGATGCTCCCGTGGGAGCGACCGATGAAAACTTGAAGTTAGCCATTGAGCAGGCTTTATTATTAAAGCGTGAAGATTGTGTTGCTCATGCAAAAAATTTTTCTTGGGATGTGGCTACAGAGGACTTTATAAATAATCTTGTAGCAACAAAGGTGGAGCAGCCCGCTATTGTGGATTATTAAGTGATTCATACAGGCTGTGCTGCTGCGTTCAGCAGGTCTTTCCAGTAGTCCGGGTTAACAAAGCCATAGTGGCCAGCGCCACTCCAGGAACAAGTTGTACAGTTAGGTAATTTATCAGCCAGGTGCAGAGGCATTCTTATATTAATAATGTCATCAGCATCACCATAAAATATTTTTACCGGACTGTGAATCTGCTCTGGGGTAAATCCCCAATCCCCAATCCCAAAGAGCCATTATCATTTCATAAATACCTTCTCCACCTTGGCACAGTCCAGCTGTAAATGAGGCTTCAAACATCGCTTTGGTCTTGGGATCTTGCAGTAGAGTAGTCGCATCGGAAGGATCTTCCCGGGCACACTTTTCGAGAAACTTACTTAGTCGACCCTGAAAAAAGTCTCCAGACCTTGTGGCACTAGGATTACGTGGATATATAACATAGCCATTTCGACCAGTTTTCGCTATTCTGATCCAAATTTCTGGTCGAAATACTCAAGGATAATGATGCTCACGGACACCGATCAGTACCAACAAACCAGCTTTTTTGGCACCGA
>NZ_JBGMEK010000167.1:0-3946 GCF_041447265.1 Microbulbifer epialgicus | reverse complement strand
TCGGTGCCAAAAAAGCTGGTTTGTTGGTACTGATCGGTGTCCGTGAGCATCATTATCCTTGAGTATTTCGACCAGAAATTTGGATCAGAATAGCGAAAACTGGTCGAAATGGCTATGTCATATATCCACGTAATCCTAGTGCCACAAGGTCTGGAGACTTTTTTCAGGGTCGACTATTTAAAAAATACTGAATCTCTCATAAAAAAGCTTGACACTAGATTATGGAATCTATATTGTGCGCCACCTCGACGCGCTCGTAGCTCAGCTGGATAGAGTACCTGGCTACGAACCAGGCGGTCGGAGGTTCGAATCCTCCCGAGCGCGCCATATAAATCAAGGACTTAGGTCTCACGGCCTGAGCCCTTTTTGTTGTGCTGCAAATTAAATAGGGCAATCACTCAAAACCTGTATATACAGCCAGCCCCTTTTTGCCCCCTTCGGTGGTACCGGATTGACGCCTTAACTACCCCCTCCACTATCAATTCCTGACCTCCCCATATCGGAATTGATGAGTACTTCTCATTAGCGGACACTAATTACCCACAGCGCCTATCAAGGATTTTGCAAGTAAGCTGACCATCAAGGGCCCCTACCACACCATCAACATTCGCCGGTGTAAGTGACCTATCAATAATGAGCACGTAACGGTCAAAGGTACCAACCCCTTGCATTGAGTCACAATTAGCCCGAGCCATAAAGGTGGCAGGTAGATTTGCTATCAAATACTCAGCGAGACTTAAAGCAGTCTCTTTACGACCCTTTTCCGGCTGCCGTACAACATATCTAATGTTGTGTATCCCAATTATTAACCCGGCGGCCCTATAGTTCTGTATAATATCCCCAACTTGCCGATTTATATATGCAGGTTGCATAAGAACGAAAAAATTCATCGGAGATTAAACCTCTTTGATTCCTTATTTTTAAACTCGATCATCACTCAACCGCGAGCTTGGTTAGCCCTTCTCATACAATTTCTCTTCAAAGGAACCTATTAAAATTACATTTTCATGAGTTTTAGTGCACTGCAGACCCCATTATTCGGATTAGGTAGGCACCGAAATAGTAATTTTTAAAGGTGCCTTTAAGTTATGCTGACGTATGGACTATTTCCAGGCGTCATAAACTTCAAATACTAACTTAAACAGATAGCAGACCTCTCAGGATCACATCAGTCTCTCTGCTAGGTGATGGGCGATAAAGCCAAGCAAAAGAAACGCATTCCATTCTGAGCCAAACCATTTTGCGGGAAAAAATTCCCATCTGCCGCTTATAGCTTCGTGTAAAAACTCTCCTTCCCACCACAACAGAAAAGTTAAAAGCTACTCTATAAGGGATTTTCACTTACAGAGGTTTGAAAAAGGAGTCCAATATGAAAGGCGATACATTGAAGTTGATAGCCTGTTTACAGGCTGTAGGTATATTTATTTCCGGGGCGCTCCTATCTAGTAACGCCATAGCTGTTGAATGCGGAGACACCATCTATTTCTCCGTCACAATGAATAAAAATCTTGACTGTGAACTAAGCCAAACAAACCCTGTCGCACTAACCATAGTAGGTCCGACAGGTAATCTTGACATGAATGGGAACAAAATAACCTGCTCAACACAAACTCCCAATGTAACTGGTCTCACCGCCATTGTTCTACAGGGTTCAGGTGGTCAAGTAAGGAATGGTATTCTCAAGAACTGTATTGATGGTATTGCTGCTGAGGGGCAGGGTTATCATCAAATTTCTAACATGGAAGTAATTAATGTCATTAGAAATGGGATTTTCTTATTTAGTGATAGCAACACACTTAAGAATACCTCTGTCAGTGGAGCTGCTGGATCAATGGACGCAGATGGACTTGAGGTTCTCGGAAATGCCAACACCATTTCCCAGTGCACCTTCCTTGGCGACGGGGATGAAGGTATAGAAATAGGCGGTCAGTTTAATACTTTGACCTATAGCTATGTGGAAGGGTTTAGCGAAGATGGGCTAGAATTAGACGGAAGTTACGCTACCATCTCCCATAATACATTTAAAAATAACGGCGAAACTGGAATACTTATCAACGGTAACTTCTCGACGATTGGGCAAAACCAATCTACAGGCAATGGACAAGTAGGGATCGATATCAGCGGTGGATCGAATAATACAATTAGCCATAATACTGTAACACATAATGGCTCGACAGCCTCTTCTGAGTTTGGTGGCATTGTAGTTACCGATTCTGATAGCTCCGGTAATCTTATTCTGGGCAATATTGCTTCAGAGAACCTTCAATATGATCTTATCGATTTATTCGATCCTACTTGCTCTGGAACCAATATCTGGCTAGACAACCAATTTGGAACTGCCAACCCAGACTGTTTAAAGTAACCCCTATAGAAATTAGCTTTCTAATCAATCATAACCAGAAATAGTAAAAGAGGGACCAGTCCCCTCTTTTGCTTTTAGAATAACCAACATCCAAAATTACTGATGCTCTACTTCCGTCAGGTAAAACGACCACGGCGGGTTTGAACTGAAGCAATCCTAGCATAAGCTTATTTAGGTAGTTTCATGAAAAATCCTCTCCATGCCCACATACTAACGGCTGGAGACCGCAAGGTCAGGTAAAGTAATCTATGCTTAAAAACTCCCTATTAATCGTCTTGGCAATCTTGATTATCTATACAGGTTCTGCCTATGTTTACAACAATTATTTTACTCAATCAATAACCTTCGACAAGAAATCCATAGGCCTAAAACAGATAAAAGATACAACTAATATACGGAAAAAAGATACCATTAATATTCTAATTATTGATGGTGGCGGAGTTCGCGGCTTGATTCCACTCTATGTACTCAAGTATATAGAGAGTAGATTAGATATACCGATCACAGAGGCCTTTGATATTTATAGCGGGGTCTCTACAGGCGCAATTATCGCAAGCGGTATCAATATTCCAAAAGAATTTATCCCCTCCCGCTACAAGAATAACCTCTCCACAACCGAGTACTTAATAGAGCTTTACAAAGAAGAGAGTGATTACTTATTTTCATCTCCTTGGTACCATAAGGTGCTAACCGGGGCAGGACTTTTTTCTCCATCATATCTAGGGGATCGCCTGCACCAAATATTGGAAAAGCATTACACCAAAAGTCTTTCTTTTACAGAACTAAAGAACTATGTCATTATTCCGACCCTGGACATTCACAGCGGAGAAGTTCACCTATTTAAGAATCGTGGGAACGCGGTGTACCAACTACCAACTAATAGTTTGTACCAATTGATTACAGCTGCTGTAAGCGCCGAAACGGCTTTTCCACCTGTAGCTTTTAGATCTGCAGGTCAAATAAACCAGCACAGTTACTTTGCAGATGCCGCCCTAGCCATGAACAACCCAACTAGCATTGTCCTCCTAGATGTTGTTCGTCAATTTCCAGATAAAAACTACTATATACTGATTCTTGGAGCTGGAAGTCCACCACTGACCAGTACCAATGTGGAGTATAGTGAGCTTAAAAACTGGGGGCGTATGCGCTGGATTCGAGATGCTCTTTCCACCTTACAGATACATATGGATCACCAGCAGATCTATGCCCTAGAATTGGCCAAGCTTCTTTCAAGGGAAGGAAGAATTACATACCACTACCTGAATGTTGAAGTCATCAACCCCTTTGTTGACGTCTTTGAATATGATTCAATCAAGCATCTTAAAAAACATGCAAATCGATTGATAGAGAGTAATGAGGAGAAAATTCAGGAAATCATTCAGAGCCTCACTCCGCAGAAAACACCTGCTGCCCACCTCCCAACCGAACAATTGCTGATAGTTCAATGAACTTAATAGATTTATGGGCTTAAAAGGAGGCAGACGATCAACTATGGTGTAGTAGTTCAGACTTGATCTGACAGTTACCGGTTTTTCAGAAGGTGCTTTGTCAGGTCAAATTCAGTTTACGAGTTTTTCCTTCCAG
>NZ_JBGMEK010000166.1:0-3986 GCF_041447265.1 Microbulbifer epialgicus | reverse complement strand
GTATTCCGAATCAACACCCGCCCAAGGAAGGTATTAAATTACTTGAGTCCGCTAGAATTTCTGACGGGCAAGCGTGTGTCACTTATGTTGGCAATCTAGGATTCAATCAGCAAGCATTGTTTTTCTCTTTTCTTTGAGGGTCGTATACCTACAGATGCATATATCATTGATTCTGAGAGATAAGGTCTAATGATATATGCTTTATCATCTACACACTTTGCGTTTGTGAAGTGCATCACATTTGGACTTTGTGTGTTTTCACCTTTAAATGAAGTTCGCCAATAACTTTGCTGTTTTTTTTGTCTCCTTCTTGTTTCTGGTTATAAATAATTGGAGCTATTTAAATACTACTCCATTTGCCTCTAACATATTTAAAGTTAATCGACGTCGATTCCCAATATCTTCCGGTGAACCTATATCGAGATTAAAGGCAAAAACGATATCTCCGCCCATTAAATCATCTTGTTCAATCCAGCCAACATACCAGCCAATACGATCAACAGCCTCTAAGCGGGAGATAACGGTATCGGAATTGGTTATATCACCCGTATTTGGATCAATCGGTAAGACAAGTCCACTTTTTGCGTGAAGTTCACTTGTATTATTATCAACTTGAGTCCGCATCATTTCGGTTACTATTATCTGGTTCTTATCCCTTGCTGGTAGCGTACGCCGCTTTAACATACTCAAAAACTCGACTTGGCCCAGAGCGCTAACTCTCAGAGAACCATCCAGCCAAAAATGTGTGAGTTCCTGAGAAAGGCCGATATCAGTATTACCATAACCAAGTTTTTTTACCCAGCGAGACATATTTTCATAGCCAATTTTTTTAGCTGTTTCCTGGTAATACCAAACGGTAGAGTTGGCCATCCCTGTGGCGAGTGTAGTATCCCTATTCCAAGCTGGTATCGCTCTCTCTCTTCCATCCCACTTCATGTATTGGTTTGGCCCTTGGATAATTTCTAGCTCTAAAGCAATCAATGCGTGCGGTACTTTAAAGGTTGATGCAGGCAAGAAAGGTTTATGAGCGCGTTCAGCATTGCATACCCTGAGGCGATCGTTATCAATATTGAACATTACAAAGGTAGCACTCGTAGTTTTTTGATTAAGAATTTCGCACCCCTTAGCTTCCTCTATGGGTAGGCCAATGGTATCTGAGGATAACCCCATTGACTTGCTACTCTTAGAACAACTTGCCGATATAAAAATGCTGATGATTATTGAAAGATAAGCTTTACATTTTAGGTGTCGATTAATCATTTGTAAGCCAAAGCACTTAAGGTTTTATCTATTGTAATTTCAACTTTAACACGCCTGCTGAATTGAGGTGAAATTCCTTTTTTTTATTAAATAGATTAGAGTGACTTCATTAGTCTGCACATATAGTAATTTAAGTGTTCATGTCTCCTAGGATTGTTATGAGAAGCTCATTGATTAAATGCTGATTTAAGAAAAATGAACCATCATTTGATGAAAAGGTAATAACTAAATCTCTACGGGGAAAGAGACCGACATATGAATACCAATATGTATTGGACCCATTATGCCAAATATGAGGTTCGTCGCCAAAGGTAGATTGAACCCAACCAAAACTGTATGAATTTAAAGCCGGAGTATGGATTAGCTGGTAAGTTTCTTTATTGAGTAGTGACCCATTCCCCTTTATTCCCTGCAGGTGCTCAAAGGCATATTGGCTTAGATCCTGTAGTGACATATGCACAGATCCAGCCGGTCCCATTATTGGGCTGTTATCCGCCTCATTGCCGATACCAACGGAATATTTACCTTCGGGTAATTCAATATGCCCTCTAGGTTGAGATATAACATTATCTCTATTCCTCTCTCCTGGAGGGCCAAATCCAGCGGACTCAGTTCCCAGCGGTTTAAATACTTCCTGTTCGATAAGCTCTTCCCAAGACTGGCCAGTAACTGTCTCCGCAATAACGCCAGCGACAGTGTACCCAACATTTGAGTAGGAAAAAGATTCACCGGGATTTGAATTCAATGGCGAATTGAGTATTTCCATAACCCAGTTGTATCGATGTTGTATCCTCTGTTTACCTTTTTTGGGGTGTTCAGCTTGGATATCTGCAGAAAAGTTGGTTGGCGCACCTGAGGTATGCGTCAATAATTGTCTCAAGGTCACCTTTTGCCACTGGTTATTAATAGCTTCCTCTTTAGCAAATATATCCCCAATTGTAGATTCCCAATTCAAAACTCCTTTTTCCACTAAGCGAGCAATCATCGTGGCAGTCATGGATTTGGTTATTGAGCCCAAATGCCACTTGTCATTTTTAGATAACGATACACCACTATTAACTTCTCTCTCCCCAATCGTATGTTGGGCGATAACTTGTCCACTCTGAAGGATGACAGATCCAACTCCGACCAACTTATGCTCTTTTTTCATTCCCTCTAGTACATCGCGCAATTTTTGTTGGATGTCTGTTGATGCCGATAGAATAGGAGCGTAAGTTAGAAGCGTTAACAAGAATACTTTAAGTGCTTTATGAAGATGGTTATTCATTTAAAATATTGACCAATAATTACTGCTTAATTCACAGTTGGTTTTTATATTGATAAGGGGGGGCACTAAAGGATACTCCTCCTTCGGTAATCTTTTTGGAAATCCTTTTGGTATTGCTGTCTAAAATTTACTCGAAAATAGGGGCACTCTTTTCTCCATTCCTTTTTCACCAAATAGTGGAAGCTTTGCTCGATATGAGACATCTCTTTTCAACTCCTTATTAAATGACGTACCACATACTTATCTATATACAGCGCCAGTTTTAGAATCTATACGGCAATGACTAATTACTTTAATATGCAGTTTTCCAATTGCGTTGAATAAACGTGCTCTCGAGGTCTAGTGATTTGTATGATTAATGATCAAGAGGTGTTTTCGAGCCCACTTTTTCTTCTTGCTGCTGACCGATTAAGGGCGCATACGCTGCCTTCTACTTGTCTCTTATGTGGTCTCGATGGCCCCATTGTTCTGAAGTATGGAGCAAAGCAAGTTGTGGGCGATATTCTTCTGGTGCGCCCTCAGGTACTTCATGAGGTGATTATTGAGGGGAGAGCTCGGATTTTAAATCTAAATGGGCTGCAATTTCCCTATGATAATGACTTGGCAATTCAGCTTACTAACACAAATTATGAAATTGCTATAGATTCCCTCTGGGGCGATGAGAGTTCGATACTTGAGTTACGCGCAAGGCTTGGATATCGGCAAGTAAAATGCCCTACAGATATCGCTCAAATTATTATCCATCTCTCAGATGAGCCTATGTTTCGTATGTCACAACAAGAGTTGGCGATACGCCTTAATCGTGAACGAACTCAGGCACTAAAGTATTTTAAGGCGTCAACGGGTATGACATTTCGTGGGCTGAAACTGTGGTTGGCGATTCAAAGTGCAGCTCATCAGTTATTAACTGGTGATCTGGTTCGTAATGCTGCGATCGATAATGGCTTTGCCGATACGGCTCATTTTTCGCGCAGCTTTCGTACAGCATTAGGGATTACCCCATCTGAGGCTATAGCTGGTTATCACCTGGCTATGAGCCTATCCAGCAGATAACTGACTCCATCATAATTATCCCCTTAGCTTCTAAAGCACCATTTCCAAGCCCAGTTGTTTAAACTGAGGCGCCTTAACTGATGTCTTTTTCTGAATGTCAATGGAAGCTATTTGTGTGTCTGTTTAAAGATAGCGTCCCATTCTTGATCAAAGTTCTCGAGTATTGGCTTCGAGGTTTTCTTGAAGAATAAAACGCCCACAAGTGCCTGATGCGTGGATGAGTTATTTGTTACCTCTTCAACAAACCCTTGTATAATTCCATTACTATCAACAATTGCACAATATTTCTCTTCTAAAAAATCACAATTCCAGAAAAATATAGAGAGTTATTGTCAATTCTGGTGTTTAGCCAGTCTGATCAAGCAGCGCTCTGATCGGTGGTTGTCGCTTCCTCTCCATCCGTGAA
>NZ_JBGMEK010000165.1:0-4089 GCF_041447265.1 Microbulbifer epialgicus | reverse complement strand
TCGGTGCCAAAAAAGCTGGTTTGTTGGTACTGATCGGTGTCCGTGAGCATCATTATCCTTGAGCATTTCGACCAGAAATTTGGATCAGAATAGCGAAAACTGGTCGAAATGGCTATGTCATATATCCACGTAGTCCTAGTGCCACAACGTCTGGAGACTTTTTTCAGGGTCAACTACATATTACTAATGGGTCAGAAGGAAAGAATACACTGCGTTCGAGACGCGCTGTGAATACATCCCTGTAAGCTCGTAATCGGCATCCATGCCTCATACGGTCCCGAGCCCAGTGTATTTTTTCCTTCCCCGTTTTAGTAAGTTAGTGGCTAGGGGGTTCACCCGCAGCCCCCAAAAAATCAAAGAGCCTCGGTAGCCCCATACAGCCATTGGCCGGTCTTGTCATTGACCAGCGGCATAATGACTTCGCGCACCCGCTGGTGATAACGATTGAGCCAATCCCGCTCCTTTTCAGTCAGCAGCTCAACATCAATCAACTTGCGGTCGATTGGTGCTAGTGTTAGCTCCTCGAATTCCAGAAAACCAATATAGTCTGTGCTCTCTTTGACAAAAACTAGGTTTTCAATACGAATCCCGTACTGGCCGGTAAGATAAAAACCCGGCTCATTGGAAAGAATCATCCCCGGTTGCAAGGCAACTCCAGTAGCCATTTTACCGATTCGTTGTGGCCCTTCATGCACACTCAGAAAACTGCCAACTCCATGGCCAGTTCCATGCGCATAATCCAGGCCTACCTCCCACAGTGAGCGTCGTGCGATAGCATCTATTTGCTCTCCGCAGGTCCCTCGCGGAAAACGTAGAGTGGCAATGGCAATATGGCCCTTGAGCACTCGGGTAAAGTGATCCCGCGCAAGTGCCGGGAATTCCCCCAGAGCCACTGTACGAGTGACGTCAGTGGTGCCATCCGGGTACTGGGCTCCGGAATCACACAGGTAAATACTCTCCGGTTTTATCGTCAAGCTGGATTGCTCACTCACCCGGTAGTGCACAATAGCGCCATTGGGCCCGTAGCCCGAGATAGTTTCAAAACTATTTCCGCGGAAACCCTCGCGCTCCTCGCGCTTGCTATACAGCAGTTGCACCGCAGACAGTTCATCGAGGCCATTTTGAACCGCGCTGGGTAACTCGCACAGAAACTCACACAATGCCGCGCCATCGCGCTCATGGGCTGCCTTAGAACCGGCCAGCTCCACAGAATTTTTACAAGCCTTAGCCCCAATCACCGGATCTCGCTCCAGTAACAGCTGTAAATCCAGATCGCGCAGTTGCTGCAGGGTCCAGCAGTTGCTTATTGAGGCATCTACCCAAATTTTATTTACATGGCGACGGCGCAAGTCTTCGAACAACTGCCCTTTTTCTGACACCAGTGTCACTTCGTGATCCAGGTGTTCTAACAACCCTTCACCAATAGCCTGCTCGGCCAGGTACAGGGTGGCACTGCCATCCCGGTATAGCACCCCATTAGCCAGGGCAACGGGGAGGTGGGGAATATCGTCACCGCGGATATTAAAAAGCCAAGCGCAGCTTTCGGGGTTGGGCAGCCAAAGAGCATCTACACGTTTTTCCGCCAGTAATTCAGCTATACGCTGGCGCTTTTCGCTGGAGTGCTCCCCGGTAAATACCAATGGGTGTGGACGCGCGGCTCCACAGGGAGGCTGAGGCCGATCTCGCCAAACTGCATCTATTGGGTTTTGTTCCAGTGGTCGGAGAGAGATATCCCTCTCGGCCAGGCGCTTTTTCAGCAGCGCCAATCCAGGTTCGGTATGTAGACGTGGATCGAAGCCCAGCGACTGTCCTTCACGTAATTGATCGCAAACCCAAGCAGCAATAGCCTGACCATCAAGATTTTCCAGCTCAATGGGTTGATCCCCTATCTGCTGCTCTCCCTGTAATGTATAGCGTCCATCGACAAACAGAGCGGCTTCCCGCTGACTGATTACCGCCATACCGGCGGACCCGGTAAAACCAGTTATCCAGGACAGTCGCTCATCGGCGGCGGGTACATACTCATTCTGGTATTCATCGGCGCGGGGAACCAGGAAGGCCTCCACCCCCTGCCGCTTGAGCTCACCACGCAACGCCTGCAACCTGTCCTGACTCATAGATCCCCCTTTGCAAACAGGATTGCCAGTCGTTTTCCAGCAGCACGCCGGTGGACTGTCGCAACCCATCCAAGTATTGACTCGACTGAAAAGTCGATTTCATTCAAAAAGATGTCCAGGAAAGCCGGCTTTGCTGGCCCGCCCTTTGACACGTTAAAAATCGCTTATTTAGCCCACTCATAGAGCTTGATTTCGCAGTATACCCCACCCTCGAGGCAGCACCGGCGTGTATAATGCGAGCCTGTTTTTCTTCCTATATATCGAGTAATCGAATCTTAAAGTATGGGGCAGAGTTCTTCCCTGGCGGGCTTTGCCGGCTGCCGCACCTTCGCCATCATTTCTCACCCCTATAAATTACCCGCTGTCACAGTCTGACAAGCTACGACAAAAAACCAGCAACCCCCCTATAAAACCTTACTTTTAAAGTCTTTCACCCGCGACAGCTTTAGTCACCCAAAACCAACCTCAGCCGCAAAAAATGTGTACATAGGCGTGTACACAAATCGGCTTTTTGTTAGCCTTTAAAAATGTGTACACAAGGAGGTTGTCATGGCGCTGTCTGACACTTGGCTGAAGGCCAACACAGGGAAGAAGAGGGAAAAGCGAATCGAAAAGGCTGACCGGGATGGCCTCAGCGTGCGCGTTACGCCCCAGGGGAAAATCACCTTCCAGCTACGTTACCGCTACGAAGGCAAACCCGCGCGCGTTGACCTCGGCTCCTATCCACTAATGACACTCAAGAATGCCAGGAGCGAGGGGCTGCGCTTGAAGGGGAAACTTGAGCAGGGCTACGATCCCAGAGTAGTGAAGCAGCTTGAAAAACAAGCGATCATTAATGCGGACTCGTTAGAAGAGCTTTTCCTGCAGTGGTATCACTCCTACTGCAAGGAAAACAAAAAGGGCCACTATGGAATCCTACGCTCTTTTCAGTTGTACGTATTCCCAGCCGTTGGCCACCTACCTGCCGAAGAAGTCACTCTTCACGAGTGGCTGGCCCTGTTGGAGAAGCGGGCACAGGCCACCCCAGGTATTGCCGATCGCATCCTGACCAATGCCAAGCAAATGCTGAAGTGGGGCGTGCGACGCAGGCTGATCACTAGCAACCCCATTGCCAATATCAACGCAACGGAAGATTTGCGTATCAAGAAAGGCACCGGTACCCGCTCACTGAGCCCGGACGAAATCAGCATGATGTGGCTGGCCATGGAAAACTCGCGCATGGCACCGAAGAATAAGATCTTTCTTAAGCTGTGCCTGTTCTATGGCTGCCGCAATGGCGAGTTACGCGTAAGCGAGAAAGAGCACTTCGATTTTGAGAAACGCATCTGGACAGTGCCGCCCGCTAACCACAAGATGGGCAAATCGACCAAAAAGCACCTGTTACGCCCCATCATTCCCGAGATTGAGCCCTTGTTGAAAGAGGCTTTCCTGTTGAGCGGTGAAGGCAAGCACCTGTTCAACAACAGCGGCAGCGGTAAGCCTATGGGCCAAGGTGCGCCGCTGGCACTGCCATACAACCTGATGCAGTGGCTACGCCGGCACAGAGATTATGAGATGAAGCACTGGTCGGTGCACGACTTGCGCAGGACGGCGAGGACAAACTTTTCCGACCTGACCGAGCCTCATATCGCTGAAATTATGCTGGGGCACAAACTGCCAGGCCAGTGGCAAGTCTATGACCAGTATGACTATCTGGAAGAGCAAACCGCAGCTTATACAAAGTGGTGGGCCAGGCTTACCGGCCTTACAACTATTTCACACTGAAAGCGACTGGAAGCACCTTACCGAATGCCTAAAACTTGCTGGCTAGGTAGAAGAAAATTACAAATTGGCGTAGATTGCCAAGAATTTTAATGATCATGATGATCAGTAGCTTAGGGACTAAGATGGAGTTATTGTCAATTCTGGTGTTTAGCCAGTCTGATCAAGCAGCGCTCTGATCGGTGGTTGTCGCTTCCTCTCCATCCGTGAA
>NZ_JBGMEK010000164.1:0-4227 GCF_041447265.1 Microbulbifer epialgicus | reverse complement strand
CGCTGGGCTAGATGTTCAAATAGCAGCGGAGGCGGGTAAGAATGCGGCAGAAAATAATGCTCTGCCCGCATATTTACTGTACCTGGGATATGTATATGTGGCTGCTAATCTCACTCTTACGGCTGTAGAGATTTACAATACAATTGAGGGTGTTGAAAAGCTATATGAGGAATTAAATGCAGCCGAAGGTGATCCTGACAAGCAAAAGCAGATCATCATTGAGTATGGTAAGGCGTTAGGCGTTGAAATTGCGATAGAAGCTGCGGCTGCATATACAGGAACCAAGTTGCTGACTAAGCTAATAGAGATTGGTAAGCACAAAATTCCTGGTGATATCTTAACTGAGTTGGGCTATCTACAGAATTCATTTGAAAATTCTACTACATACCAATTAGAGGTAAGGCCAAAAGATCGGGATTTGGTGGATCAAGGGAATTATCAAACTGACTTCAAGACCAGAGAAGTTGATATTGGGCGGAAGGTACCGGAAGAAGTTCCTTTGTCGAATGAGGAAGTGGATGAACTCCTAGAAATAAAGCGGATTGATGAAAACAGTCTGCCAAATCCAGATGATTATTTACCCGCGGATTATATTGAGGAGCACCAGAGACTCTTTGATGATGGAGTTGTTCGGTTTACTTTTGAAGATAGTTACAAGAAATATTCTACCTTTGGCCCTGATGGTGGATTCGTAATGCCTAGATCAACATTTGATGAGGCCTGGGAGAAATCTGGTGGCAACTTGGAAGAGTTTGAACAGCTATTGGAACTGGATGCAGGATATTTTTCTGGCTCAGATAAGAAACCTATGATTGTGGCATTTGATAGGGCTGATCTTGGTGAAGTTCGAATACCCCGTGGTAATGAAGGGGGTGCATATGAGGGGAAATGGGTTCCTGGTGGATATACAGCGGGGGGGAGTCCAGAAGCGGTTGTTGACTTTCAAAGTGACCCGCCAACAAGCTTTGAATTATTATATGGAGAAATTTAGTGAAGCGTCTCACTGGAAAAAAATATAAGGTTGATTTCAGTAAGCGAAATCGTCCGAATCTTCACTGGCAAGAAGGAGGTTGGGCAGTGGAAAGTGAAGATGGAAAATATTTTTTTGTCTATATAACCTCAGAAATGGCATCGAGGCTTATTAAAGAAGAGATAAGTGAATCAGAATTTGAAAGTGCGAAACGTGGCGAAATAACCCTGAAAGAAATGCTGCGTAAGTATGGAGGAGGGCATGCATAAGGTTATTTTTCTTTCCGTATTTTAGCTTCTGAGCCTTTTCTAGGTCTGCAGCACTTGGTAGTCAACAAGTGCTGAAAACGAATTAAAGACACCCATAGATTAGGAAAAATTTAGAAGCTACCCTGACGAGCATCACCTCTACTTGACTGCGGTCCTAAGAAGGGAGTGAGGGGGGAGGGATTTGTTGCGTGTTGAGCCGATTTTGAATGTATTCAGTATCCAGTCGGGTGAAAAATAGACAATGGTGTTTGGTGGTTCTAACCTAGCATTGGTTGTGGGAAAGAAAACGCTGGCAATCGCACAAACCGTGTACCCAGCGTTTGTTTAGCAGTGGGTGTTCAAAACTCTGTGTCAGCCAGGCAGCTATAGGTTGATGTATTTCTCCAGACGATCTGGAAAGTGGATCGCCAGCTGTGACAGTGTCAGATTCCAATTTTGAATCGGGCGTGTCCAGCGTTCGGAGGCTTTTAGTTGGATTAGTTCAGACCAAATCTGACACATTCTCTTGAAAAATAGGGGTTTACCGGTTTTGATGAAGGCGCCTAAACCTAAAAGCAAAACCAAGGATAAACCCCATGATCCATACTAATGATCGCATCATCAAACACAAGACCGGATTGCTAAATCTGGCAGAAGAACTCGGCAATATCTCCAAAGCTTGCAAGATGCTAGGTGTATCGAGAGATACTTTCTATCGGTATAAGGAAGCCGTTTCAAGTGGCGGTGTGGATGCCCTTCTTGAGAAGAACCGGCGTGTGCCCAACCACAAGAACCGTGTTGACACAGTCATTGAAGAGGCAGTGTTAACTTATGCCCTCCAAGAGCCTGCCCATGGGCAGGTTCGAGTTTCCAATGAACTGCGTCAGCGCGGTGTATTTGTGTCCCCTAGTGGTGTTCGGAGTATCTGGTTACGGCATGACCTAGCTAACTTCAAATTGCGATTAAAGGCACTTGAGGCCAAGGTCGCTGAGGAGGGACTGATCCTCACAGAGTCACAGGTTCAGGCTTTGGAGAGAAAACGGCATGATGATGAAGCCTGTGGTGAAATTGATACTCAACACCCAGGTTATCTGGGCTCGCAGGATACCTTCTATGTAGGAACCTTTAAGGGCGTCGGACGTGTTTACCAACAAACCTATGTCGATACCTATGCAATGGCATTGACTCTATATTCCGTCATATTGACGACAAGGGGAATGAGTGGATAATGGTTGTAGATTCAAAGCCGTTTAAAAATGGTCAAACTAGCCTAGCAAAGAACACATTAGGTGATCTTCAACTTTCTGATGCTTGGATCAAAAGAACAATGGGTCTTCTGCCTTTAGATCAAATGGAAGTTCATGATCTCCTTAAGGATGCATTGAGTAGAAAAAACATTAGAAAGCTGGTGGCGGGCTTTGATGATGTTACCGGTGAGTTCAAGGTTCTTGAGGTTGATGTTTAAAAGGTTAACAGCAAATGAATGATAAAACTTTTTTAGACGGCTTGGAGAGGCTAGTAATCTCAAATAGGCCCGGAGATATAGAGCGCTGTGAAAGTAACTTTAAGCGCCTCCTGAGTGAAGGAGATAAAGTAAGTGGGCCTTTGCTCATGTTAATGGATACTCTTGAGGCGCAGACTTTACAAGCTTTATTTAAACAGGGTGATATTGAACAGGCCAAAAAATCTGCATTTGAAACTGGTAGGGTACTAGCTTTATATTCCCACTTTTATCCTGCTGACATGGGTAAGAGTCCAGATAGTCAACTCCTGTATCCGTTGATGTCAGATAGCCCTGAGTTAATCCATTGGAGTAAGCAATATTTCATTCCTTTACTAAGGAAAAGTCAGGGTAAGTATGTTTTTGATAATGTAAATAATCCGGAATTTCACGCTCTGCAACTTCGACTAGCGCTTGCCGGTGATTGGGGCTTGTTGAAAAGTAGAGCTGAGGCCTTTTTGTCAGGATCTCCTAAAAAATACAAGCTTTACGCTGTTGATAGTCGATTTTATATTGCTTTGTGTGAAGGAAATATTCATGGGATGGAGGCGGCTATAAGCGAGCTTTTGTCTCCAAAGGTATTAAGGCACCGAGATGCTGAGCCTTGTTGGGGCTTAGAGCATCGGTTGTTTTCACCATGGCCATTTATTCTTTCGAAAATTGCTTTCCTTAATGGTTATGATCTTGATGTGCAAATCCCAAATGTCCCAAGGGAATTGCTGAAAGTTTCACCCCTCGAAAAATATGAAAGTGATTTGGAGATATTAAAAGACGTACCATTGTATGAGCCTTTTTTTGATGTAGAGGACGCTCCAGTACCCAATTTAAAAGAGTTATCACCCCGACCACTAAAATCTCCTATTTTGAGCTTTGAAGAAGCACGAAATTTTTGTGGCGGGGGTTGAAGGTAATATTAGTTAGTAATAAATAAATTATAGTTCGGCACCTCTGGATTATGAGGTGCCTTACTGGAATGACTTTTTATTTGTTTGCTTTAGATTTTTTGGTTGAAATTATTTTGATCGAAGAGTAAATGGTTTTTTCGTATTGGTTTTTTTGTGTCTTTGATTTCTATATTTAATGGTATTTATTTCATGAAATACAGAAAGTGCGGGTAAATTGAAGGTCTTTCTAGAGTATATTATCAATAGGGTACCTCTAAAAATTCACTAATTTCCGGTAAAATAATCTAAACGCTCACTAGTAAAGGTTATTGTCAAATGCAGCCGAGTTTTTTCGGTCTTGATGACCGCCATCGCAAGCTAAATGAACGTGATCCACTGGTTGCTCTTCGTAAGTTGATTGACTGGGAGGACTTCCGGAGTACTTTGAATAAAATCCCCACACTTCCAAGAAAGAGTAATGCTGGAAGAAGACCCTTTGATAAGGTACTGATGTTCAAGGCACTTGTATTACAGCATTTATATAACCTATCGGATGATGAGCTGGAATATCAGATACGCGATCGATTTTCATTTTGTCGATTTCTCAGCCTAAACCCGGAGGAC
>NZ_JBGMEK010000163.1:0-4247 GCF_041447265.1 Microbulbifer epialgicus | reverse complement strand
TATAAAACACACTAACTATCAATATTTATCGAATAAGCTCAGTTTTACAACTAAAACTCAACCATAAAATAGCACTCCAATAATTCGTAAATTTATCTCCGAATTTATAGAGATGCCCATATAGCAGTTATCTGCTTTCGATTTCTACCAGCCACCTAGAAAGCACCTCATGTTCGTTTATCCCTATTAAGGACATGCTGGGATGATTTCTACCCTTAAGAGCTACGACTTTTATATTTTCACGATTTAGATCCTCGAAATCTTTATGGGGAGCAATTAAGTCTGCAGTAGAGGAAAATATAAGTATTGGTGTATTCGATGCGGTAAGTAATGGCTTTATATGTGTATCATCGAGTTTAATATCAGCTTCCTCTAGAGCTAGGCTTGCCCCCTTATAAATGTCTTTTTGGGGGATGATTTTGCTAAGCAGTGGGTGAGTAGCTTTGAAATAATTGTACATTGCTTTGTCGAATGAGAGAATCGGGGCTAATAAAATAATTCCACGTATATCTTCCCTCAAGGAAGAGATACGTGCGGCAGTTAACCCTCCCATGGAGTTCCCCACAAGATAGATGTTTTTATCTGTAATAATTCCTTTGGAAATTAGATTGTCGATAAGGCCATTGATGAATTTGCTGTCATCTACGCCATATTTTTTCCCCTCGCTCGATTCTCCATGCCCGAGCAAATCGGGAACAACAACCTCAAATCCCAAAAATCGAAAATATAACGCTGAATTCAGCATAAATTCTTTGGAGGCACGAAATCCATGTATCAAAATTACGGTTCCAGAGTGCTTTTTTTCTAAAGAGTCTCGCGTTAGTTTAAGATTAACAATGCTTTCAATTCCGCGTATATTAAACTCTGAAGAATATTGAATCTCTTCATCTTCCAAAGGCTTGCCATAATAATAGCATATGCAAATATCAGTTTCTTCTTGGCAGTAGTTAGATTTTTTAAATTCCAGGTTTTTGATTTCTTCGACTGTGATTGTATCTTCGTGAGGGAAGCTTTCAGAGGTTGATATAAGACTGGAAATTTTTTGGGAGCAAGAAGCTATTATCAGACATATGGTGATAATGAAGCTTAAAAATTCTATTTTTGAATTTTTAAGGCTGGTTTTTGCGGTTGTTGGGATCTGTAGTTTTTTCACCTGTTACTTCTATGGTGGCGTATGTCTGTCAAAACAAATCATTAATCTCAAAAACTCACTTTTTTACGATTACGCATGATCAATATTGGTGATCATTTTCCAAAAAATAGCTTAAGTTAATAAAGTTGTGGCTCGCGATAATCTTAGGTGGATTATCGGATAAAATGTCAAAAAATTAATTTGCTGGTGCTACACAACTAAATTTTAGTGAATTCATTAATTTTATTCCAGTGATACTGTTATTGTTTGTACCATGAACTATTACTCTGGCTTTTGCTTCCCTGCTTTATTGTAGTCCCAATAGGCCGCCTCGATATTGTGGTCATCAGGATCTATGCTAAATGTAGCATAATATCCTTCCCAATAGTTTTCACGATAATCTGGACCTCCCTTATCGATGGCACCTGCTTCTAGCGCAGCTCTAGAAAAGGCTTGCACCTCTTTACAAGTCTTGACCTCAAAGGTTAGATGGTGCGGCACTATGTCTTCTTTATAAAACCCAAAAATCAGTATTTTTTACATCGAAGAACCCTGCAGCTACAACGACCTCAATACTGACTTTATAGCCTAGAGGAGCCAGAGTTTGTACGTAGAACGCCTTAGATCTGGAGTAATCACTGACGTGTAAGTGGGTGTGTGCAATCATCTATTTGTCTCGAGTCTTAACCCCAATCTAAAGGATGGCTTTCCCTTTATAGTAGTGTTTTTCAATGATCGTGATATATTTTTTAACTACATATAGTCTTCTGGTAATTAGGCTAACATATACCTCGTCAATCAATCATAAGGATAAAAGCACGGGGTTAGGATACATGATCTTTTCGTATATAAGCTCCATAATTATGATCATAGTTGTTCCAAAATTTCATTAAAGCTCGCTCTCAAGCTGGTCGAGGAAATATATAGAAGCAACCTAGCAAGACCTCAAGAGGAGGAAAAATCTTGGTGTCGAGAAAGACGAACGATATTTTGCGGATCGTCCACTCTGGGGGATTGACGAAAGCTTCCAGAACCTCTACGGAACCTCCTCTTCTAGCGGCGCAAGGCTATGGCTGCCAATTCTGCTTGCCCCTCAATACTTTCAGCATCACAATGGGCGTTTTTCCCCTTTGGCGCATAGCCACTATGTGAAGATACTGAAGACTTTCTTGAATCGCCAATACCGCTCGGGTTTGCCTTCTCATTCCATTGCGGTTTTAATGCCCTAGGGTAGTAGTAGAGCCTCAATTTACAGATTCATGGAGCCATCAATAGGTCTCCACCGTGCTTGGCAGCGGCTGCAGCCCCGCTTGTCCCTGCCAACACCGCTGAAGGTGTACAGCTGCTCTATATTATTGGGGGCTCTACTCTCTTCTCTTTAAGCATGCAATCGACGATGACGGCCTGCGTCAAATCGGTATTCTTCACAACAAAGCCGGCATCTCCTTTTCCGGTTGGTTGGAGCGCTCTACCAGGAGCACCATCAGCTGGTCTTAATGGCAGGTAAACAGCTCAGCGTCAATCGAGTGCAAGAGAGCATCAAACGTCCCCTATACACCTGATGTTGAAAACTCTGAAAATGGCTCAAGCAAAAGAGCGAAGAACGGGAGCTTTCTATCTCCGTGCGGCGACTGGGATGCTCGGCCATCACCGTTCGATCATCTGCAAGGTCGAACAGGAACGGAATAAGGGGCGAGATCATTGGATTCGTATAATATTGTGCGGTCCTGAATGTTGCCCCCCATGAAAGCTTGGGTATCCTGATTGACTCCCTTAAGATTGCCAAAAAGATATAGTTCCCCCTCTATCTTCAGCCCTCACGATGCCCCTTCTCCCTCAAATTGATGATCGTAATTTGATCAGTAAGCGATGCTAGATGAACTCTGCATTAGTGAGAGTAATTTTAACTTGCAAAAAACAAGGTACTACCGCTTCTTAGACAAGGCTCAGCTCAATCCGGATTTAGCTCTAATTTCTCCAAGAATGGGATAGCCAATGTGATTGGAGAACTTTTCTTCTTTTGAAAATCGAATTCTCTCGAAAAATTAACATGCCTCCAAGCTAACATTTGCCCAACCGAATTTGTAGAATAACAGCATTTCATTCTTTCCCAGGAGGTAATTGCGAGAACAAATTGGTGACACACAGTTAGTTCCACAAGACTACGCTGTTCTATATCAGCTGTGTGCTCAGAAGATAGCACTCTTCGTCTCAGGTTCTATTGATACGTAACCTTTGACTCCTGGCCTAAAAAACTACCTTGAAGAAACTGTTAGCTTATTCGCCAATGTTGAGCTGCTTTTGGATACGCTGTCGACACTCTAAATTATCAATATATTCGAGTACAAAATTAGTTTTCACAATACGGCCAAACTCCTTCAGCGCAGCATACAAAGTATTCTTAGAGCAAAAATTAAGCCGCCGAAATATTTTGGAGGCACTTGCTTTACCCGACAAAATAGTGATGATAAGACGTAATATTTCATCTCAATATGATTCAATTTTTGACCACCTTATATTGCTCGTAGGCCTGATAAGATAACCGTAATTTTTATAGTGACTAACTGATTGATTTTCATATAAATCTAGTCGTTCAATGCCTCTAATACGGGGAGCAAGCTGAATTCCTATTATGTAAAAAATGGAAAATATATCGGTTTAATCTAATAGAGTTTCCTTAGATGTTGTTTCAAACGTCAGGAAACCTATGGCTTTTTACTTGCGTTCGCCTGGTGTGCTTGAGCGAAGCCTAAATGAAAAGTACCGTGATGTGTGAGTGATAGAAACTACCTGAATGGTCGTAAAACACTGTGGGACAATACGTTCAGGGTGGGGCGGAACGGCGTTGATGGCCTGATCCAGGTGACAGAATTACGCTCACCACTAAAGTGGGGTCTGTTGATGTTGGGAACCAATGATTTCCAGGATACCCATGATAATAAAGCCTGGATGGCCGCTCAGGGGGGGGCAAAGTTGATGGGCACCTCTAAAAATTCACTATTTTCCGGTAAAATAGTCTAAACGCTCACTAGTAAAGGTTATTGTCAAATGTAGCCGAGTTTTTTCGGTCTTGATGACCGCCATCGCAAGCTAAATGAACGTGATCCACTGGTTG
>NZ_JBGMEK010000162.1:0-4251 GCF_041447265.1 Microbulbifer epialgicus | reverse complement strand
TCCGGTGTTAGTGGCTGCGCTCTGGTTTCCGGTGTTAGTGGCTACAGCTTGAGCCTCATCATCGGCGGCCACTTCACCACTTTTCTCAGCCTTAGCCATAATCCAGTCGACTGCATTTTGTATTAACTGAGGTAGCTTTATTTCAGCTTTAACAGTCAGCGATGCAGCTGCAATTTTTGAATCATCGCCTCTGCGTGCAATCTGCCCTGATGCTTCCGCTACAGCAAATCTGGATTCGGCTGGGGAGTAATAACTGAATACATCTAGCGGAAATTCACAGGCGTGAAGACCGCTTTGACATGCCTCGACTTCACCCTCATGAAGGTGGGTTTTACCTATCTCATACTGATAACCACGGCACTGCAGATTCTCGTCAAAACCCTTGTAGGCAATTATTTTTTCTTCGGTTTTCATGGCTTCACCTGTTTTTGATTAGAAAGGGGGGAGGCTTAACCTCTCTATACGTAAGAGTCTCCCGCCTCCAGAATTCCGTTGCGACATAGAGCCCTGGCTAGGGCAAGCTCATTGGTCGACTCTTTAAGGATGTCTAACACCGAAGTTTTTAATGATGGCTTAACAAGAAATTCATAAGTCATCACTTCATCACCTGGGCAGGGTTCTCTTGCAAAAATGATTGAGTCTGTATCCATCATTATTTCTCCGTTAGAAAGGGGTTAAACCTCAAGCCGCTCAGACATATCCATATTCAATTGCTAAAGGCTCCAGCTCTTCACGGAATTCTTCTGCAACTTGCTTTGCGCACTTGTCGGCAAAATCAGAGCTGAGCTTTCCTGCTTCACATTGGTCTTTTTTGCTAAAAGCTAGAAATTCGCCGAGGGAGTCCTCGTCAACTTCATCCATTGCGATTTTGAGGAAACGCACGTAGCAATCATCCTCAAGCCTGCCGAGGCGGTGACGACCGAGAAAAATTCGGTTGATGAAGTAATCAGCAATGCCGGCCTCAATGCGCTCTACATCAGCTGCAGTTTCATCTGGCAGAGAGTCTTGGTGACGCTCATAACTTCTGAGAGCGTCTTCGGCGGGGTGGGTTGAGTTGGCTGTGTACATGGCTGTTCTCCCTGATATAACCTAGCTTGCAATACATTTTATGTAGTACATAAAATAATTCAATGTAGTTTACGCAGTGGAGAATGATTGGCGCGCCTAATTTTGGGGTTGGAGGTATTTATGCATCCCGAAGGCTGGCCTCTATCTTTGATAGAAGCTCTCTTACCTGCGATTCGGTAAGCGTGGGCGCGGTTGACGGGTAACCCAGAAGTTCATCAGGGCTCATTTCTAGCAGTGAGCAGAGCTTATAAAGCTGCATGAATGAGATTCCGCGCTTCTGCCCTGTGTAGAGTTTATGGACGAAGCTTCGAGACACACCCAAAGCCTCCGCAACTTGATGCTGCTTAAGTCTGAGGTGAGAGGCGCGACGCATCACGCGAGCACCTACTGAGGTGGGGAGGTTTTCCAAGAGTGAAATTTGTATTGAAATTGCTACATCATTCTGAAAATTGTAGTGTTTTCGCGACACTGGCGCACACTTTGCTGTGATAGCCTTCAAAGGGTCAAGTTCAGTTAGACCGGTGATGCGGCGCTAGGTATTGCCCGCTGGAGTACATTTTTCCAATGGAGTTGGATTATGCAGAATGTAGTTCCAATAAGAGGCTTCGAAGAGAAAAAATCAGTCAGAGCCAAGGAGGGGCGTTCACTTCTTGGCTTGCTTTTAATTGCTATTGAGGCAGCAGTACCCCGCCAGTGCAGGGCCTGCTTGAAGCGGCTTGAATGCCCCAAGAAAGGGGGTGAAGAGTTCTGTATGGATTGGGAGTCCCCTTCTAGCGATTAAAATCCAGGGTTTGAATGGTGCTCTGGGCGATAGTTATGGATTGATTGGCGTCGTTAGCGCTAGGTTCGCCTCGGGCATCCCTAAGTCGCATATAGATCAATGCCGCACTTATGAGGATTGGAGGGGTAATCTTTTCCCCTTTAGCTTCCATGGCATCCCACACCTCTTGCACGGCAATCATTAGCTCATTAGGGTCGATGTAGCCTTCTGGGGGTTTTCGCTCCTCAAGCTCACCGGTGACTTCGGGGTGCTCCCGGTCTAGCCAACCCTCTTCTTTGTTGGCGGCCTTTTCAATGCGCCTCGCAATCGAATCCCCAATAATTTCAGTAGGGTTCGGGCCAATACGCTGACTAAGTTGTGAGCGGGACATATTTGCAGCGTCAGCAAACTCCCGTCGATTCTCGAATGTTGCAGCAAGGTAGCGTGCGTTTTGTCGTCTAATTTCGTAGATTGCCATTACTGTACTCAGGTTTTCCTAATCCTCTCCGCGGCTTTACAGGCGGTTTGCTTTCCTTCTATGCCACAAACATGATTCCCGGCACCCAATAATTATGCTTGGGGCGCCCCTCTAGCGGGTAGAATTCAAGGATCGAATGGTGCTGGAAGCTATCGCAATAGACTGGTCTGCATCAATTGGATTGGCTTCTCCGCGCGCATCCTTGAGCCTTAAGTAGATAAGTACAGCGCTAGATAAGAGGGTTGGATTGATTTTTTCACCCCTTAACTCCATGGCCTCCCATATCTCTTGGACAGCCTCCACCAGCTTGCTTGAATCAATATATCTCTCAGGGGGCACTTCTTGCTTGCCGGAGAGCTTGGGGTGTTCGCGATCAAGCCAGCCCTCCGGCCTCCCTGCGGCTTTCTCCATCCTTTTGGCTATCGCGCTCCCAATATTTTCCGCTGGGTTGGGGCCTATTAGTTGACTCAACTGTGAGCGAGTGATGCTTGCAGCGTCTGCAAACTCACGCTGATTGCGAAACCTTTGTGCTAGGTAGCGGGCGTTGGTCCGCCTTATTTCTTTGATTGTCACCATCACGCTTAGATTTTCCTGCTCCCTTCGGAGTTTTACAAACAGTTTACATTCCTTCCATACCGGCAAATGTAATTTTTGACGCCTAATGTTTCATGGTTCACGTTGAATTTCTTGTAATATGTTTACGCTACACATAAAATTTCAGCCATGAAACTTATCGAATACCTCAAGATAAAACCCCGCATGAAGCGTCGTGCAGCGCTTGCCGAAAAAGTTGGGTGCTCTGTTGGGCACTTGAATGCCATTTCGTGCGGCGTAGAGAGGCCGGGATTGGACTTATCAAGAGATATTGAGCGAGTAACTCAGGGTGAGGTTAGCAAGGCTGAGTGCCGCCCAGACGTCTGGGGAGAGAATTCCTAGTTTCACTGACAGCCTGAGCGCTGCCAGGCAAGCAACACAAACCAAGTAAATCAACTACCTGAAGCAACCGAGGAGATGAGATGAAAATCCGCAAGAGGAATGGCGAGTTTATTTTGGAGCCGTGGGGCTCTGACAGTGAGGCGCTACTGGAACGCTTCGCCGACGAGGGGGCGCACGTGGAGGTTTCTAGAGCGAAGATGGCAAGGACAGTGAAGGAAAAGGCAGATCTCGAAAAATTCAGGGGCTCATCTGACTTACCTCAAGACCAGAGTGAAGCGCAAGGTAAGCAGATTAACCGCTTCGCGAAACTTGTCAGGGTGGAGTGGGTTGATAGCGCACAACCGTATCCTCAGTGGAGCCATCTTGAAGATTTACCCTCTCTAGAACCGGTTAAGTGCTGCACGGTCGGCTGGCTAATTGCTGAAAGTGAAGAGGTTTTAATGATAGCCCAGAGTGTGGGAGAGGTTAATACAGATAACGCCCAAGCATCCGGTTTGATGCGGATACCACGGGCGTCCGTAAAGAGTTTGTTACAGCTGGGGCTGACGCAAGACCAGCCCACTCAAAAACTTTCAGGTAGTGAGTGCAGGACTACCGCTAAGCCAGATGCTGTTAATTTCGGCAATGGGCGGACTATCCCAGTTGGAGACAACCCCGCTAAAGGCATTAATTACAGCAATTTTATCGTTGGTGTCGGCAGCGTTGGCAACGATATTAAAAGCCTCGCTGGGGCTGAAGTCGGTGGAAACATAAAACAATGACAGCTGAAATTGGTAGTACTTACCCAATCCTTTTATAGCGTTTTGAACCTTTTCATAGCTCTGATTTGGGGCCATTAGGTCATAAGCGATAAACAGATTGTAAGCCATCGAATTTTCTCCGGTATCTGTTGGTGTAGGAGCTTTCAGCATATCGGGAATCCCGTCACCTGGGTAGTGGTGAGGCAGCCGGGGCTGTCCGGTTAATAAAAAAGTATTACTAACTAAAGAAAGGATGATTAAGGGATTTA
>NZ_JBGMEK010000161.1:0-4363 GCF_041447265.1 Microbulbifer epialgicus | reverse complement strand
TCGGTGCCAAAAAAGCTGGTTTGTTGGTACTGATCGGTGTCCGTGAGCATCATTATCCTTGAGCATTTCGACCAGAAATTTGGATCAGAATAGCGAAAACTGGTCGAAATGGCTATGTCATATATCCACGTAGTCCTAGTGCCACAAGGTCTGGAGACTTTTTTCAGGGTCGACTATCTAAATTAAACATTATAACCCTCCAAAATCAACACTATTTACTCTTTCAAAAAAGGTATCCTCTTGATGGGCAGAAAGACCAAGCAATTTATCTCTTGCCACTTAAATATAATATTCGAATCATCCCATATATGACGCAACGCACATTAACTTCTGGAGCAAGTAAAATACGCGACTTCAATAAATTAAGCATTCAAAATACAAGTGCAAATTGAAACTACACATGGAAAGCATCAGAACCTAGTTACCTTAACAAACCAAGCCGCCACTGAATTTTCTACCATCGTTTCTGACAAGGCCATCACGCACAAAAAAATTAAGCATGAACCACCCCATAATTCTGAAAATTAACAATAGGAATGCGAAAACTCATTAAATATAATATATAGACATCTCTAAAAATTAGTATTATAGCAACTATCTATAGCGAACAATGGGGACTACAGGTGGATAAAATTGATAAGGATTCAATTTTTAGAACTCCCCACATCTCTATACAAATCATCTACATTCAATTTATTCAAAGATACTGGGGAGCCGACTGTAAATTGCACACCAGACCATAAATATTTTGGTAAGCAAATTAGACAAAAAACACCCTTGCAATAAAATACCCCCTTCCATAGCTCCTTAACCGATAATGGAATAATTGAAATATCAGTTTTGGGTAAAAATTTCTTAACCCTTAACCGGAAATTATTAATTTTTCTATTTGTCAACACATGAGGGCCATGTAAAAAGCAAAATACCTGTCCATTCTCAAGCCCCTGGTCAAGCTCCTTCAGCACCTCATCAGCACACTTTCCATTCTCATAGAGAATCGGCGCCGCCTGTCCAGACCAAAATATAGAATGTAAATTGAGTTTCTTGTTAACAGATAAATTAATAACAAAACGAATTGGGCGCCTTACTATTCCGGAAATTAGCATAACACCCATAAAGCTTACCTCATTGCAGACTACAATTATTCGCGCTTCAGATGGTATTTTATTTAATCCTTTATACTTAATTCGACACATCATGGAAAATAAAAAACGGACAAGGAAACGAATTAAAAACTCTGGTACCTCGGCAAAAACATAAACCACAAAAGCAAGGTTCATTAAGGATATCATCAGAAACAACACTGGTATATCCAACTTAATGATACCCAAAAAAACAACACCCATAAGGGCTGCAATTACTCCAGAAAAAGCATTTAGGATGTTGCTCATAGATACAATTTGAGCACGCCTTGATCGTGAGGACCGTTCTTGCAACACAGCATAGATGGGGACTATGTATAGCCCACCAAAAACCCCCAATAAAGCAATAAAAAAAAGAATCTGAACAGCCCCCTCACTACCAACAAAAGCTTTAAGACTGTTTTCCACCGGAGGTATAAAATTAGTGGAAGCTATATATAATGATATTCCAGAAGCCGTTACTCCTGCTGCACCCAATGGCACGATACCCAGCTCAATACGCCCAACCGATAATCGCTCACAAAGCAGAGATCCCATAAAAATCCCCCCTGTAAAAATACAAAGGAGTAAGGTCACGGTTTCTTCATTACCACTAAGAGTATTTTTGGTAAAGCTTGGAATTTGTGTGAAATAAACTGTCCCTTGAAACCAGAACCATGAAATTGCAAAAAGCGCATAAAATACTAAAGGCTTTTTTGCCGTCTGGCCAAGAATTCCTCTCACTTGTGAAACAGGATTTAAGTTGATTTTTAAATTTGGAGAAGGTGCAGGAGCAGGCGGGATCAAGCAGCTAAACAAATAACCAGATACTGAAGATATTATAATAACTGTACTTAAGTAAAAAACTCCATTTTCTCCAACCTCTGTAATTCCAGCCAAAAGGGTCCCTATAATCGCCCCAAGTAGGATAGCAACAAATGTTCCACCTCCTACCAAAGCATTAGCCCCCACCAACTCTGACGTTTTTAAATGTTGTGGTAATATTGCATACTTTATTGGCCCAAAGAACGCAGACTGCGTCCCGAAGAGAAATAAAGCTAGCAGACACAGGGTGCTGCTGCCAATCATCAGGGCATAACCCCCCAAAGCACTGACACATATTTCTACTAGTTTTATATAATGTATAAGTTGAGTTTTATTAAACTTGTCGGCCAGTTGTCCCGCAATGGCGCAAAAAAGAAAGAATGGTAGTATAAAAAGTCCAGCAGCTAAGTTTATCAGTAAATTGGCCTGACTTTCAGCCAGGCGAAATGCAAGTATAACTATAAGTGCGGACTTAAAAACATTGTCATTAAATGCACCGAGAAATTGTGTAAAAAATAACGGCGAAAAATTTCGGGTTAACATAAGCCGAAATTGACTTCTTTGATCCATTCATATAAACCTGTTAAATATTCCGCCCGCCCCTATTGCATACGACTTATTCTAGTCTAAAATCCAACGAATATTTGTCAAAAGTTACTTTATCTGCATGCTGGAATTTATCCTTAGCATGACACATGGATCAACTGGATAGAGATCTATAATTTGCACTTTAACACCTTATATATCGATGTAAAAACCAAAGATTATTGTTGGCAAATATCTCCGAGCGAGTTCAAAATGTAAGTAGAACATAATTGGCAGCCACTTCTGGAGGAGCAGTGTCTTTGAGTTTAAAAGATTAATATTTACTATTATACTTATTAAATATATTCGTAATGATGATCCTCCATTATTCGCGCACAACAACCACACCATAGAACATCATAATGAAAAGATTATTCTTACTATGTGCGCTCTCCACCACTCTACATGCAGTGCCACTCACTAACTATAAAATTATCGATGGTGACACATTTCACGGATATGCTTCAGGAGAATATGTGGAGATACGACTTCAGTGTATAGGTGCGCCAGAAACTTATCCGAACGCACAATCCTATGGCCCTGAATCCACTCAGATATTGAAGCATCTATTATCATTTGGTTCAGTAGACTTTCAATCCACAGGAAGAGATCAATACGGTAGAGAAACTGGCTACCTGTTTGTTAACGAATACAATATAAACCAGGAAATGGTTGCACGATGAGCTGCATGGAATTACACGTATTACTGCGGAGATAAATTCGAAAATGATCAAAATTTCGCGTACCGCCATGGCTTGGGCTTATGGGAGGACGCAGAGGCAAAAGATCCCTACTGCTTTCGTAAAAATTTAGATCATGATTACTGCTATTACAAACAGGAAAATAATTTCATGCTGGATGATTGAGTTATTTAAAAGATACATACGATAAAACAACTTTATTAAAAAGGGGGTAGGAAAGAATACACTGCACTCGGGACCATATGAAGCATGGATGCCGATTACGAGCTTACAGGGATGTATTCACAGCGCGTCTCGAGTGCAATGTATTCTTTCCTTCTGACCCAATAGTGACTCAATTAGACGACCTTGCCAATAACGAAGAGATATCCGGCAGGCCGCTTAAACTTCAACTCACCTAAAACACCAATGCAATAGCTCACATATCCTTCATTTCAATAATTTTATTTTTCGCATTTTCATTGTCAGGATTGATTGAAAGGGATTTCTTATAGAATTTTATAGCCAGCTCCTTCTCCCGCTTAGTCATATGAGCTTCCGCTAAACTATCCCACGCATTGTAAGAATCGGGGTAATACCGTGTGTTCAGCTCAAAGAACTCTATGGCCCTATTAATATCCACACCAAATTGATCGTTATACAAACGATCATAGCCGTAGAAGTTAATCACATCCTCTCTCAAAAAGAACGTCCCACCTAGCTCCTCTGAAACCTCCTCAAAATGTCTTTTATTAACCCGGCGGACAAATAGTTCAGTTATGCTGCGTACCTAATTGATTCGTGTCGGAAGTAGGCTGCTACACGCGCGGGCTTCTTTTGTAACATTCTCATGTGAGAAAGCACTTTCCTTTTTAGCTTCTCCTTGGATCGGGCTGGCATGCCACTGTGAACGCCCCCTTTAAGGTCGCAATTCAAATACTCATCTGGATTCAGTTCAGGTGAATATGATGGTAAATAATAAATTTCTATCTCATCCTCGTGCTCTGCCAGCCAAGCTTTAACAAATCGTGCATGATGTACCCTAAGATTGTCCAGAATGAGGTAAACTTTACGCCCCGCTGTTTTGATCAATCGCTTAAGAAAGTCAATCAGCCTATCGGCATTCATACTTCCTTCGTAAATTTGAAAACG
>NZ_JBGMEK010000160.1:0-4431 GCF_041447265.1 Microbulbifer epialgicus | reverse complement strand
AATCGTTACCAGCGGGAAAAGAAACGGAAAAAGTGCCGGCGTCGGGCAGCGATTGAACCACTCATTGGGCATCTCAAATTTGATTTTCGACTGTCAAGAAACTTCCTCAAAGGCACAGTGGGTGATGCGATAAATCTCCTCATGGCTGCGTGTGCCTGGAATTTGAGAAAATGGATGATCAGGGCGCTGGAGGCGTTTTTTTGTGCCCTAAAAAATCGTTTTCACCTATTTTTATGATCTCAAATCCGTTCCGGCTAATAATACGGATATTTTACTTACGTTTTGGAAGGTGGATTTAGTCCGAATCGCCCCGCAAACCCTCATTACACCGTGCTGGAGGCTAGTGTTTGGTTTTTTTCAGGGCCGACTACATATGCAATGAATTCCGATTGAAACGCCGACACTCTAAGACGCTACAGCAGTTTCAAGCATGGGTTGACGAGGTTACTGAAGAATTAACCGCGAACTAGCTGAACGCGTTCATAAGACTTTCTTATGACTCAGGCAATGGAGCTGGAATCTTGGTAGATAACCCGGCTCCGTTTGATGTGTAGCTAACGAAGTTCAGCCGCTCCGGCAGTTCCTCGCGAGCATAAACACCGACCTGGTTACCCGGGACCCAAAACAAACGGAGAGCGTCATGGGAGCACTACAGGAAATCATCGGGGAGCTTGATTGCATCCAGATTCGACCCGAGCACAAAAACCGATCATACCCAGGGCGAGATGTGAATATCGGAAAAGACCGCCATGAAAAAAGTTCAAACTTAGGCCCCACCAGGGCTCCCATTATTTCCGATATTTGTGAATATCGGAATAATTGTAATTGAACGTTTTCCCCCTATGTCCCTATGGTTCCTATGTTTGGACGTTCAACTTAAGTATTTAATTTTCGCCAACTAAAGTACTTAATTTCCAACTAAAATACTTAATCGTGCATCCATCTACTCTAGTTCCGGCCTAGTAATCTCCCTGTGTTCCTGTGTTCCTGTGTTCCTGTGTTCCAGGGTTCCAGGGTTCCAGGGTTCCAGGGTTCCAGGGTTCCAGGGTTCCAGGGTTCCAGGTGTTTTCGCATACAAACATTGGAGCGCATCAAAGCCTTTTCCTAAAACCAAATTACTCACGCAACTCCGAAAAACTTTTGGACAAGTGAGCCGTAAAAGCATCGTGCCAATAGGTTTATAAGTGAATCTACCTATGAAATTCACTGGCAACTTCACGTGGATGAAGCTGATCAAAAAAGCACCTATAAGCTAGTTACACTTACATTCGAATAGCCTCCTATAGATCTAGCTTTTTAGCTAGATCCCCTATCATAATCCGTTAAAATATCATTATTACGGATTATATTTCACCCCTATTTCGAGGTTTCCATGGCTAAATCTGGTCAAGCTCGGGTACCTACAGCTACCCAGCAATGTCATCTCTTCCAGGTGATTCAAGAGCATCGTCACCCTGAAAAGAATACAGCTATTATGCAGGTCAGCTTCAAGCTTGGTCTCCGTGCCCAGGAGATTGCTCTCCTGCAAGTAAAGGAGGTTGCCAAGCTCAATCCTTCTGGCACTGAGTTCAAACTCCTAGAGGTAATGAGTTTACCTGCCACCTACACGAAGGGCGCAGATGCCATGAAGCGCTCAAAAAGCCACTATCAACGCAAAACCATCAGCTTTGATATCAAGAGTTTTGACAAAGTTGTTAGACAGATTGAAGCCTTGGCCAAATCTGGTGCTAAAGTTAATCCGGAAAATTTCTATCCGCCAGTTAAGCAACATAAAGGTAAGTCGCGGGATCTACCCATAGTAGATCAAGATCTCCGTGACGCTCTGGTTCAGCATTTAAACTTGAGACTTAGCAAAAGAGAAAAGCTAAAGCCCTCCTCCCCTCTTTTCATTACCCAAAAAGGTGGCCCCTACTCTCCCAATACATTGCAAGAGCATATGGCTTTGATGCTTCGTGATTGGGCTGGGATTGAGAAAGCCAGTTCACATAGCGGGCGGCGCGCTCTGATCACTAATGTAATTCACAAGCAAAAGAAGTCTGTCAAAATAGCTCAGAAAATTGCTGGTCACGTTAATCCATCAACAACACTAATTTATGAAGAGCCGCCAGAAGAAGTCCTAGAAGATGCTTTAAGGAATCTAAAGTAATTCCCTCGCGTGAAATTTAGTCACACCATTATGATTTCGTCTGTGTGGAATCTGCGCTTGGCTCGTCCTTGCTTTCTCCGGTTATTCCGAGAAACCGGGCTCCAGCTCCACGGTGACCAAGCAGTGGGAAACTAGCTTTCCTGTGGCTGAAACCGCCGACTCTGTCTTTATCAACGGCAAGATCTACATCGTCGAAGGTGACAATCCCAGGGGAGAAGCCGTCGCGTTCCACGGCAGTACCATTTCCATTAAAATCCGGCACCGAACTTCCAAGACATCAACTCCCAGTCTATGGCATCATGTACATCTTTTGTTCATACAGGAAAGTAGAAAGTCAGTTTTGTGGATGCTCCTAAGGCTCGGCATTGAGTAGACCATCATTCAGTATCATCAGATCGATCAGTTTTCACTGCGTTTCAATTCAGAAGCGGATCTGCCATCGTAGGGCCGCAACAGAAATCCTCTTGCGACTCACTTCATGTGGTCTGACCCACTGCAGGTCGCCCGTTATACGCAGCCAAGGCGCCAGGTGCATGTTGTAGAAAAGCTCTACGCCCTGTTCGTCCCTGATAAAGAACTCGGGGTTGAATGGCATGCTAGAACCGATCCTTGCCAGCCCCTTGATCAGTTGATTGCTTAATCCATATTTAAAATAACCGATCCCCCATCGATCCTGCTGCCGACCAGGAAACAACCCCTGCCCTCCGACGCCAGCTAAAAAATGCCATTTAAGGGGATTAGGGTTTCCGTCGGAAATTGCGCCTTCTGCAAAGAGACCCCATCCAATATCCGGGTTGTCTGGGTAATGATAAAGATATTGCTGCACACTGGTACTTAGATACCAATAGCCTTTCCGTGTGAGGATGAATTCGGAAGCTGCAGGAAGATCAAGAAGCGAGGGAATGGTCGAAAGATTCAGCCCCTTTTTCGAGCTGTACACGCCGCGGGCAGTATAAAAACCTTTTTGATCGTTTATCTTTGTAGGGAAAGTTGCTGAAAGACTTGTAGTTTTGCCTTCAGCAAAAGGGCTTCTGATTACCTCCCGTGTCTGCGCGTTTCGTGGATCATAAACCATTAATGTAAAGGTTGCATAATCGGCCTTGACTTTCCCAATAGCACCAAACAAGTATGGCGGAGTTACTCCACTAACTGGAGCCGCAAGTCCGATATTCATGAAAGTATCTAGGCCGCCACCGCCGATTAGGGGCTTCTTAGCAGCTACGTCAAACATATAAAACTTGCCTAAGGCGAGCGAATAGCGATCTCCGATGGCCTGCGATAGAATAATGGACGTTTCGCGATCACTGCCACCGAGTCGTGGAAAAGCGAGCGCTGTATTAAGCGGTAATAACTCTCCATTTCCCAAGTCATTGGTATCATCACCAAAAATCCATTCCTGGTGCACATTGACTGACAGGCCTCGCCACAGACCCAGCTTCGACATATCCAGGTTTACGATTAGGTCTCCTTTGCCACCGTATTGCCAAGTCTTGTCACCATCTCCTATGAGTACACCTTGATAGAACTCTGTGAGCCAAGCATCGACTTTTATCCCACGCTCCCGAAAGGCTTGCTTCAAACCACCTGGCCAATCTAATAATGATGGACGTAAGCAATATGAATACGAGGGCGCGGCGTCTTCGAAGTTTTGAGCGGAGGTATCCTGCAGAGATGTGGCGCATACGATTACGATTAAGGCAGTCACCCATTCCAACTTATGCTGCATAGATTTCTCACATGCTCTCTAAGTGGCTACATTTTACCCAGTAAACCGAATCGGCTTTAAGTCTTTATCGTAAGCTACCTTACTAGGGAACCTCTGAGTAATTCCAAGCCAATTTGATAGTATGCAACTATCCGTCAAAACTACGATAGAACATGCACCAAGCCACTTTTATCCGAAGTGGAATACAATCTAAAGCGCCATATAATTCACCGATAGAAGTCACTTTCTCAGAATATTCAGGAGGCAACCTATGTTTGAAGGCACAACGCTGCTAGGGATCAATCACACTTAAATGCCCCTACTACATAATAAGTCCATAGAGAAATGAGCCAGTCTCGTAAATTACGTCCATGAAATAACTGATTTTCTGCTCATCTTTCCTGAAGAGCACCAAAATATGCCGATATTTTGAGCTAAGCGTCAATCCTCCTACGGAAACAATACTCCTCTAGAGAGCTGTATAGATATCAACTCTAGGGGTAACCGTCCGGTAATTCCATCTATTCAGCCAAGTTCTACGCTGTAATTTAGGTGTCCACCAATCAACAAGTGGACACCT
>NZ_JBGMEK010000159.1:0-4453 GCF_041447265.1 Microbulbifer epialgicus | reverse complement strand
TAACCCCCATCGAATTTGAGAAATGTGCTTAAAGAGGTGTCCGGCTGGACTTGACCACAACATATCACTCCTAAGTAGGGAACGTGGGTCGCCTAACCCGACAGTTTTGTTATTCACTAACTGTGTGCTTTTAAAGTCCCTCAAGAAAAAAATAATCCAAATTAGTTCTAAATTCTTTGTAAAGTTGACACTATCAAATTGGTTCAATCTTTAAATGTTAGATATGAAAAAGATTTTTTCTATTAGTGTAAAGTTACTACCTATAATGCATTTAAAAATCTTATTAATCCAATGAGATAAGAGGTTTTTTTAATCGCAATGTCTATTAGAGTCGGCATTTAGCTAAATAGATATCTAAAAAGTTCGCTGTATAATATTTTGTTAAGTCAAATTTTATCCTGCTTATCTGTTGCAAGATATTAAGTGACCACTTTATAATACTACATCTCCATCACCTTAGGTCACGTTACATATGGGGTTTCAATCTAAACTAATTAAGCAATTCCTAGATATAGGGAATATTCAATTTCCATGAATGTTAAGGGTCGTCGGAATAAAAATTACCTATTGGTGACAGCGGCGAACGTCACGATATAAAAGATTTACGCATTACTCTTAATTTAGCTATCATAGGGTCTAAATATAATCGTTAAAGATGGTAAATAAATGATTAAAAAAACATTTAAACTAAGTGGGCTTATACTACTTTTAGCTTTCTTAACGACAGCTACAATAGTTATAAATACTGTTTATTTTAAACCATGGTCTATTAACTTGTTCTTTGAGCGAGCCTTTTTCAAATTAGGCACTGCTAACCCAGAAACACTAACACGGTTACGATTGTTTGAGCAGTTTGGTATCGATGGTCACAATGCACATTTAGATGATTTATCAGATGCCGAATCTCAGAGACAAATTCAAATAGTCAAGAATGAACTAAACGTTTTACGTCAATACGATCGCTCTGAGCTCTCTGGGCAACAGTTGATCTCTTATGATGTCCTTGAGTACTTACTTAGCGATTTAATAGAGAGAGACCGATGGAAGTATCACAACTATCCGGTAAACCAGCTTTTTGGTGTGCAAAACAACCTACCACAGTTTTTGTCTGACGAGCATCAAATAAATAATATTAAAGACGCTGATTATTACCTGTCTAGACTGGCGCAAGTAGATCGAAAATTTTCCCAGCTGATTAATGGATTAAAGACTCGAGAAAGTATTGGTGTATTTCCGCCTCTATTTGTTGTTAATAGTGTTTTGAAAGAGATGCGCAACTTTGTAGGTGATTCTCCTGAAGAAAATATTCTATACACATCATTGGTGCAAAGACTAGATAATATCAGCGATTTACCACTTCAAGAGCGCCAGAGAATTCTCGATCAAAGCAAATTATTAATTAGGGAAAGCGTTTATCCTGCGTATCACAAGTTAATATCCTACTTTGAATCTCTAGAACCCAAAGTCAAAGGGAATAATGGTGTATGGTCTTTGCCGAATGGTGATGAGCTATATGCCTATCGAGTTCGTCAATTCACAACTACTAGCAAGACTCCAGAAGAGCTACATCTCCTTGGGCTAAAAGAAGTTGCCCGGATTGAAAGTGAAATGAAATCTATTTTCAATGAACTAGGAGATACTACGAGTACCATCAATGAATACTATTCCTCTTTAAATAATACTAAAAATTTTCTTTATGAGGACTCTTCTGCAGGTCGTGACCAGATTATTCGTGATTACCAAACATATATTGATGAAGCGAGCTCAGCAGTAGATAATTACTTTGATATTGTGCCTGTTACTGGCGTTGAGGTGCGTAGAGTTCCCGAATATCGAGAGCAAGGTGCCCCTGGAGCTTATTACTCTCCTCCTGCAATGGACGGTTCTCGCCCAGGTATTTTCTACGCAAATCTCCGCGAGGTACAAGAAACGAAGAAATTTGGAATGCGTACGCTTACATATCATGAGGCTATACCGGGTCATCACTTTCAGATAGCAATTGCTCAAAAACTGAATAGTGTGCCCACTTTCCGAAAAATGCCTTTATTTAACGCTTATTCTGAGGGGTGGGCACTATATGCCGAGCAGCTTGCCAAAGAAGTAGGTTTACAAGAAAATCCTTACGATGACTTAGGTCGTCTCCAAGCTGAGATGCACAGAGCTGTGCGATTAGTTGTCGATACCGGATTACACTTTAAACGATGGAATAGAGAGGAGGCCATCGAGTACATGCAATCTAAAACGGGGTTGCCAGTTTCTGAAGTTACAACTGAAGTTGAAAGGTATCTTGTTGACCCCGGTCAAGCTTTAGCCTATAAAACCGGGATGTTGACAATTTTGGATCTTCGCGAGAAGGCACAAAGAGAGCTTAGTGAAAATTTTAATGTCAAAAAATTTCATAATGTCATATTAACAAATGGAGCCTTACCCTTATCCGTCTTGGAGCAACAGGTAGAAAACTGGGTTATATCAGAAAAAAAGTGAGCTTTTAATATTTACGCAAGATGAGATTAATGTTGATAAGGACTGCGCTTGGGCAGTTCTTATCTCAGAGTTCAAAACTAAATATTGAATCGCCACTTCAATTTGACGTCAATAGGAAAGTTGCCAAATTTATAGCTCAGATGATAGAGGCCATAGAAATTTATACGAATGACTTCCAAAAAAGCCACACTAATTTTTTAAATAAATTTCCTCGGGCCTTATTATCCAGTTTACTTATTGATTCGTTCTGAAATCCATAAATCTGGATAGTTCATTACAAAGCCATCCTCGTTGACGTCCAATGTAGCGCGAAATGAACTGCTCAGAGATTCGTATCGATATCGTGTAGCAGATTCTCGTGTATAAATCTGCTCAGATGGAACTAAGGACATACTTGGGAATTGTAACCATGCAGCTCTGATCTTTGCAGATTGGCCACATCTAAGTGACAACCTTCTAATTGGGAGTAGGTTGGTCGATGGACTAAAACCTAAGTCAATATCTATACAATCCTTTATCTCAGGCTTCTTAACCTCATTAAAATACCAAATTCCGTTTGCTTTTTTAATCTCGATATTGCAGTTACGATCTCCAACATGTCCACATACTTTTACCGTCTGTGTCTGCCATTTTTTATCGCAACAAATCGTATAACTTATGCCACATTGACTCCGATCTGTTAAAAAAGTAGCCACCCCAGAAAGATTCCAACCTTCATTGGTTTCCTTCAAATAGGAGCTTTCAGATCCAAATAAATCTAGACGTCGCCAGAAATTTAAAATAGACATTTATGTATAAACCGATTAATATTATAATTTAGCTTAACTAGGAAAGCCCTTTTTAAATAATCTATTAATTACAAAATTTATGCAAGTTCATCTTCTTAAAAAACTTAAATTTATCAAATAGTTACCTAATTTTCAAGAAAAGGATTTCTAACTATCAAGCCAATAGCCCAACTTCATACGCATGCAGGGGTGTTACTAGATTTGCCAGAGATAAAATTTGGAATGAATCAATAATATAAATCAAGTTGAATCATTCTTCTTTTGATCATGGAATATCTTAATTTTATCAATTTAAAGTTATAATTATCTCGTAGTGCGATTATTTTTGGTTCAACTTATGATCAGAGAAAGGTGTCTGCTTATTAAAGGCCCCTCTCAATTAATTATAAAAATTTTATACCGTAAAGATCAATTTTACAGATGTATTACAGATTGTTTTTCTCATCATACCCTAACGCCCGACAAGTAAGAATGTATCAAGATTGGCTACCCCGCCCATCTCATTTTTGTTCGCCCCACTATATTTCAAATTTCACTCGAAATAATCAATACGACATCTTGCTTTTAATCTACAAATGCATTTATATGCAGTAATAAATGCATTTTTCAATTGCGTTATCGAAATCCCACTCCTGTTGACTGACGCATCATACATAGACACAGCAATACATAAGGCGACTTTACTTGACAAACACAGTGATTTATTTCTAGGCTCTTAGCGTGGTTATTATTTCCAACCAATTAAAACTACGAGAAATCAGTTTATTCCTCTCCCGAAGAGCAGAATAAAAAATCTTGATATCAATATTTTATAACGTATTTTTATTTGTAAAGATTTGTGTATTTGCTTTATGGTCGTCTACTGCCGATTGGAAACAACATTCAATCTACTGCGAATAATTAAGGCTTTGATCATACCTGGAACTTTTAAACCCATAAGGATGATAAATACCTGTGAGCAATTTTGTACAGAGGGCATCAGCTCATCCTGTTTTTCATTCAAGTTGACGAATTATTCTATCTTAGGGAAATCTCACATGTGATAAACTTTTTGATAAATAAAATTATCAATCTTTTTTACATATTAACCCGGTGGCTCTATAGTTTTGTATAATACCCAAATGGATATTATTGATGCAAGAAAATTACCCGCTTCCGCGCAGGAAGAGAAACGCCGAACT
>NZ_JBGMEK010000158.1:0-4488 GCF_041447265.1 Microbulbifer epialgicus | reverse complement strand
AGTTCGGCGTTTCTCTTCCTGCGCGGAAGCGGGTAATTTTCTTGCATCAATAATATCCATTTGGGTATTATACAGAACTATAGAGCCACCGGGTTAATAATAGCGGATAATGAGGCCCGAACCTTTATTCAAGATGATAACTGGTGGGCTTCAGAGGATGTATCCCTGGTAAAAGCCGATTCAGACGATTTTTATGGCAATGTAGATCAGCGGGGGATGCGTGTTGGTGCCCTATGGCAACCAACCGAGAGTATTTCCTGGCATGCCGTTTATGAGCACTATGAGGATAGTAGCGCCGGAGGCATAAACACTATCGATTGCGAAAAGGCAGCGGAGCGTGCAGATGGTGTCGATTGTGAAACCTACTATGGTCCAGGTGCTGATGAGTACGCTGTCGCGGTCAATGTGCCAGGAAATCTGGATATCACCATGGATTCTTTCCGCTCCAATGTCCGTTGGGATTTCAGTGATTCCTTAGCTTTTATTTATAACATGGGCTATGCCGTTCAGGATCGCAGCAACCTGATCGATATTGATGCTGGGCGGAATAGATGGGATATGAGTATGAGCATTACTGACTCAGAGAATATTTCTTATTCTCATGAGTTTCAGCTGCAATCTACTGGAGATGGGCCTCTGCAGTGGATATCTGGTCTGTTTTATTTTGAAGAAACTACCGACCTAAATGGATATTTTCTTGCTTCGCAAGCTAATGCCACTTTCTGGAGGCAGCCGGACAGGACTATCGAGGCTGGTGCGGTTTTTGCTCAGGCCACGTATGCCCTAACTGATACTGTTCATCTGACTATTGGTGGTCGTTACACTGAAGATCAGAAGAGTGATGAGGGTGGCAATAACCTGAGCTGTGAGCGTGATTGGTCCGTGGAGCCAGAAGAAACGGGTGAGTATGGTTGCTTCCCAGCGTATTTACCGGGCAGATTAAATGCCCTGTCAAATAATCACTTTGCTGACAGTTCAATTTATACGATCACAACTTACAATGATGTCAGCAAGAGTTGGAGTTCGTCTGATTTCCGTGTTGGTTTAGATTACGATTTAACTGATGAAGTGATGCTGTATGCGTATGTCGCATCGGGATTTAAGTCCGGCGGCCTGGGAGATGTTGTAATTCAATATGAGCAAGACCCAGAAACAGCAGATTATCTATACGACGATGATGGAAATAAGATTGTTCAGCAGGTAATAGATACCAGTTATGATGAGGAAAAAGTGGTCACCTGGGAGCTGGGAGCGAAAGGTACAGTACTGGATGGGCGTTTAAACCTGACTGGAACTTTCTTTTTTTCCAAGTACAAGGATATGCAGCTGGCAGCACCTGATACTGCATACTCGTTTTATGCTGAGGAACGAGATGATGAGGGTAATTTAACTGGTGAGATTACTTCGGAACCGCATATAATTTTCCTCACTAAGAATGCCGCAAATTCACAAATCATGGGGCTTGAATTGGAGTTTGACTGGGCTCCTTACCCAAATGGCAGAATCAATGGTTTTGCCACTTGAATGCAAACGGAAATCACCTCTGATTTCTTTAATCGGTGGAATTTTAATAACCAGTCACTATTCTTGATCGACGATTACGGCCAAGCTCATGATAATTCTAATGAAGAGTTGTATCGTAACTTGAAGGGTAATGAGTTGGCGGTATCACCTGAGTTCAGCTTTACCATAAACTATGACCACACCTTCGAATTGGCTCACGGTGGTGCAATCATTCCGTTTGTCGGCATTCACTGGGAGGATGAATCCTATTTGACCTATTGGAATGTTGATAAGCATGATTTTCCGGTTGGTGATACCTCAGCCTATGATGACGGTCGAGATGCTTTCGTTATGGTTAATGCATCTATTAAGTATGCAAGCCCTGATGACCAGTGGAATATTGAAGCTTTTGGCAATAATTTGACCGATGAAAAAGTTGCTTACTGGGCTGATGGTAGTGATGGCTTGGTATCGGGTCCTTTTTCTGCGCCGATGAGATATGGCGTACGCTTTAAATACAATTTCTAGATAGCACCTTCCTTATATGTCCTTGCGGCCAAGCGAACCTAAGTTCGCTTGGCTTTTTTTAGTTTTACAGCCGTCCCGAAAACCAATATTTCACATGAGCCATCCATAATGGCGCTAGTAGTAAAACGAACACCTACTACCGCATCGGCCCCCTTTTGACGCGCACTTTCAATCAGTCGCTGAAAAGCCACTTTCCTGGCTTCAGTCAACATTTCTGTATAGCCTCGAATCTCCCCTCCAACTATACTCTTTAAGCCAGCCATAACGTCACGACCGATATGTTTAGATTGAACAACATTACCTGTAACTACACCGAGTATTTCTTCGATTTCTCGTGCGGGTATTGTTTCGGTGGTTGAGTGGATCATATTACATCCTTGAGAACATAGAATTTACTAAAAAGGGGGAAGGAAAGAATACACTGCGCTCTGGAGTGTACGAGGCATTGATGCCGATTACGAGCTTACAGGGATGTATTCACAGGGCGTCGCGAGTGCAGTGACTTCTTTCCTTCTGACCCAGTAGTATATAGTGGCCATAGCTGTTGCTATTATCCAGCTAACTTCTTCAGAAGTAAAATTATGCCAGCACTTGAGATTCTTCAAATGTTCACACGATCCAGTTAATTCTTTATTGGGTTGGTGATAACATAGTGCAGGATTCAGTTGTCAGCCCAGGCTTTTTCGTACTTGAGGTCGCCCCTTTCTCTACGCATGGAATGATCCTGGTCAAAGAGATGGCCTGCTGGCTATTTTCCAGTGCAGGGGTATTAATATAATGGCATGTAATGAGTAATTAAGGGTCCTTGTAAGATATAGCTTACTTTAGGCCCTTCGAGGTTGATAACAGCCTTGCCAATGCCCAACTCACTATTTGTTTTTAGCGAAGTGGCGCCTTCTAGATTTCTACCAGAATGCCTGCATACGAACGGCGAATTGTTTGGTTTGATCGCCATTGAAGCTGTTATCCCCCAGAGTCACATTGAACATCAGGCGAACTTTAGGGTTGAAATAATAGTTAAATCCAAAGACAAAGTTGCTTGCCTTCATGCTGGGAATGTCTCTGTTTTCGATAGACTGATACCGAGCGGTAACCTCTAGAGCTGTCTCAGGTGGAATGGGCTTAATAGCTTTAAAAACCCCTTTTCTCTTATCGTAAGCTTTGTGTTCCCCGGTAACAGCCCAGCTGCCCATCACATACCAAGTTCGGACATCCTGATCACCTATAAAACAGCCGAAGAAGGGATCACAGAAAAAGTCAGGTGGGGCACCAAAAAAATTCTCGAAAGTAAGTTCCGAAAGGAAAAAGTCACCGGAAAAATTACCAAAAGCGTATTCTGATTGGAGATAAAATGGCCCATGGGTACCGGCCAGTTCGAGCCCAATGAAATGCACCTTTCCTTCCGGGCTGCCTAGGTAAAATTCCTCGTCACCAAACGCCCCAAAGAAAAAGTCACTACCGCCAGGGCTTAGTGCAATCAGCTGCCTGGGGCCTCGGCGACCGGAATATTCGACAAGGGCCTCACGTGGAAGGGTACGCTTATTGGGGTTCTCGTAACTTAGTGACGCACCGAGATGAAGTGTACTGAATTCGTCATTGATAGGGGCCCAGGTGAACCTTGTCGCGGCACCGATACCCGAGTTAGGTGGGTTGCCAGGACTGCGTAGGTTAAACAGATCGATGCCAAATGTATGGCAGCACCAGTGGGTGTGCCAGCCCATTCCCTGCTGTCTGACACGACCAAAATAAATGCCATCTGAGGCAAATGGTCGTTCCATCATTGTGATGTCGTTTTGGCCGATTAGCTCGCCAATGGAGCGGCTGGGTTTATAATTCCCAGTGATGAATTTGCCGTTATGGATTTCAGTAGTTAGATAGACATCCAGAAGACCGCCAACTCCGGGAATAGCGAAATCGCGCTCTAATTTGTATTCCCACTTCCACAACCGACCCCTCATTATCAGGCGTACAGTACGGAATTCAGTGGTGTTCACAGGCTCTTCAAAACCCCGAATTAAAAAGAAGTCTTCATCCAATTCGGAAAAAAAGTTGTCATCTTTATCAAAAATATAACCATCAAAGTGGATGATGCCGCCGAGTTCTGCATGTAAATTTTCGTCATCAGAGATGATTTTGAGGCCGCCTTGTGTCTCGGCCCTATCGGCGAATGTAGTATTGGATAAAAAAACACTGGCTAAGGCAAAATACAGGCCGTAGCGTTTCATATGACGCTCCCTGTCATGGTTACCATTATTATGATGGTGTGTTGAAGCAGTTTAGTAGGCAGTAAGAAATACGTAAACCTCATTATTCTTCCTTTTTATACTACTGGTTCAGAAGGAAAGAATACACTGCACTCGAGACGCGCTGTGAATACATCCCTGCAAGCTCGTAATCGGCATCCATGCCTCATACGGTCCCGAGCGCAGTGTATTCTTTCCTTCCCCCTTTTTAGTA
>NZ_JBGMEK010000157.1:0-4497 GCF_041447265.1 Microbulbifer epialgicus | reverse complement strand
AATACACTGCGCTCGGGACCGTATGAGGCATGGATGCCGATTACGAGCTTACAGGGATGTATTCACAGCGCGTCTCGAGTGTAGTGTATTCTTTCCATCTGACTCAGTAACAGCTACTTGGCAGTCAGCAGATTCTGAGCGGCTGCCAAACTTTGCATCAAACTCTTACTTGCCAGCCTTTATAAGGCGAGCAATAAGGTCACGATCTATCTGCGCAACTTTAAATTCAATGTCTTTGAAGCAGCATTACGAAATCATTCAGCGGCCCCTAACCTACTCCAACAAGCACTCTCTTATTTCAACCGACATAAGTGATTTTGATCCAGGATAAAATCAACAAAAAAATCCCACAAAGATATATTGCTGTCGTGTATTCCAACCATATAGATTACTCTAGCACAGACTTCCTGTAAAATTTTTCACCAGTAATTTCAAGTAATTCTATTTACAAAACTCTCCAACCGAACTTATCAAAAAGAGGAGATACGACAGTGAACTCTATTGGAAGACTGGTAATTCTGGTTAGGGATTACGAAGAGGCGATTGAATTCTACCGAGACAAACTGGGATTTGAAGTATTTGTCGATTCAGAAGCCCCGCCACTTAGATTCGTACATGTGCGGCTCCCCAAACAAAAAGATATGGGCATTTGGCTGTTACAGGCCTCATCAGAAGTACAGGAGCAAAATATCGGAAAGCAAACCGCCGGACAACCCTGCGCAGTTATTTATACAGATAACTTCAATAGCGAGTACAAGCGCCTAATAGCAAATGGTGTAAATTTCACCAAGCCTCATATAACGGAAGCCAGTGCTGAGTTTGCTCATTTTGAGGACCTATATGGTAACGAATTTGTTCTAGTAGAGCTGAAGGAAGAATTGGTTGATTGATTACCCTCCCCACCAGTATGACCGCAGAGGCTCCGGTCTCTGCGGTCCACCGTAGCTCGGTACTATCTCCGAAAATCTGGCAGCTCGTGTATACTCTCGGCACTTCGATAACCCAGAAGCTGTGAAATTCCTACGGTCAAACTTTAAAGTGCGAAATACAAGCTCAGCCCCCAGCACAGAAACAATTATGGAGTCGGCCTAAGCCCGCAGGACTAAAAGCTGAAAATAGAAAACCCAATAACCAAATACAAACAATACGCTAATAGCAAGGAGAGCAATGATGTTTCCCACCCCCACCAAGCTGGCATCCACTGCATTTATCTTTTTGGCAATACTTGTCACAAGTTGCACGCAGCTAGCCCCAAGATATGATGCCGAACTCTATGCAGACCTCACGGAAGTTAATGCCGAGTTAATGCAATTTTTCTCATCGGTTTCCCATGGTACCAGCAAGGACTCCTACAAGGAGAGAAGCCAGAGCTACCATTCTTTGATTGGAAAAGTAGATGCACTGGCAATGCAGTCCAACACTCGTCCGATCCCCAATAAGAAAACACTAAAAAAAATCAATAACTACCTGGGCTCCGCGGATAGAAATCTTATTTTTGAGGAGCAACCACCCAGTGTTGCCTCCTTGCAGAAAATTTCCTCCAGCCTAAACAAGATGCGTGAGGAGGACGAAGACAAGGGCCTGCGCTCTGGTGCCGTGGCCCTCTTTAAAAATGAGGTAATAATCTCGATGGACCAGGCACTCACCTACGAATCATTCCTGAATCGCTAAGGATTTCGACATGTCACTTGACACAAACCAACTGATTTCCAATATTAAAGACGCTGCATCATCTGTCATTAACCACAATGTTGCGGAGATTCGCGGTTTTTCGGAGCGACAGCTATCGGCCCTGGCATTACAGGCACAGTTAATAGCCAAAGCTATTATCAGCAATGAAATTGGAGAAGATTTGCGGGATTACTTTCTGGACTCCCTGGAGGATATGGCCCTGAATTTTGCCAAAACCCTACGCGGTCTTCTCGCTGTTACGATCGAGAAGGTCTGGAATGCAATTATCGGTGTTATTTGGTCGGCAATAGAGGCCTGTACCGGAATCTCATTAAAAGTGGCCTCCTTATAAGGGCTGAAACCTATCCTGCAGCGCTTTCTGATTAGCTGCAGGATTCAGGCGCAATTATACTTTAAGCCCTTTTGCTGCAGACTTTATTCATCGTCTGTAGCTATTTACCTAGCTTACTGGCTATTCCATCAAGTGCTTATTAATTTATGGCAATCAGGAATCCATGTATTTTTTAAAAGTATCTGCATAATCGGGATGCCAGCGAGACAAGGGTGGCCTGTCTTCAATGATATCACCTACAGCCCATGCTATGCGCTTATTATCCATTTCGCGAGTCACATCGTTATCTGGGCAAAGAATGTAAAAATCGCCCTGCTCTATTCGCTCAAGCATAAAATCAATAACTTGATCTGGAGTCCAGGCCGATCGAGGTTTTTGCGGGCTGCTAACCATTCCCGTATAAGTAAACCCTGGTATCAACAAGTGCGATGAAATTCTATTGTTTTTGTCGCGCGAACCACCCTCAAAGGATAGCTCTCTAAGCTGATACTCAAGCGCTTCGGTGATCACTTTCACAGCAGCCTTACTTGCATTATAGGCAGGGTTCCCTGGAGGTGTTGTTATACCCTGTTTAGATCCGGTATTTACCACTAAAGAGGCGTGATCCTGCGAAATGAGCTGCGGCAAAAATACATGTATGGAGTTAACAACTCCCCAAAAATTGGTATTGATTATACTTTGCCAATTGTCAAAATTTCCCCAACTCTTAGTTGGATAGCTAATACCAGCATTATTCATAAGAACATCAATTCGACCAAAACGCCCAACAATTTCAGCCTTCACTTTTTCTAATGACTGCATATCCCCTACATCCACAATAAATGGGAGTGTTGATTCCGGCAACTCCTTTAGAGCCTCAGAAATTTTCTCTCCATTTAGGTCGATTATGCCAATCCTCATCCCCATGGATGCAAATTTTTTTGCCGCCGCCAGGCCAACCCCATCAGCGCCGCCACTAATAACAGCAACATGACTTTTCTGAAATATCGAGCTATTCATAGCATTACCAATTAATACAATTTTTACTTAAAAAATCATGGGAAACTCCTATTATCTTAGTAGCATAATAGTAATAACCCAAACAAACATTCTTGCCAGCCCAGCAGGCGTCAACCAATTCAAAATTCACATAAATTTAGCTGATCGAAACTCCAAATCACCACTCCAACACTTTGAAAATAGGAGGAGGGCAAAAATCTAATAACAAGCCCAATCATTAAGACTGGGCTGGCAATGTATCGAAAGATAGCCGAATCATTGCATCATTTTGAGCATTTCATTGGCCACACCCACCGCAGATGCAGGGTTTTGACCAGTGATCAGTTCGCGATCAACAACCACTTTCTCCCCCCAGTCAGCTTTAGCGCGCTTGTAATCGCCACCAGCATAAGTCAATGCATCTTGAGGGGTATAGAATAACTCATCCCCTTTTAAATAATATTTAGTCGCGATTGCTTCTTCACTATTACTAAAAGAGGTAAGGTCATAATTTTCGTAAATCCAGCCGGCTGCAGACTGCGGTTTTTCGCCGCGCTTCATACTGGCCTCAAACTCTTTACTGTTCGGAAGTGCTGATAGCAGTGCCGCTGGACCATGGCAGACCAATCCAGTTGGTTTTCCTTTTTTGTTAAAGTGGGCCAGAAACTTGCCTAACAGATCATTGGCTACAAGGTCAGCTAAAGGTGCATGTCCACCGGGAACAAATATCGCATCAAAATTCTCAATACCTATTTGTTCGATACGTGAAAAACTGACGACCGGCGAACTATCCGGGTCGGTTATCTTTAACTTCTCAAGTAAAGAGTTATGCGCATCATAGTATTGTTGGTCCTTTTTGTAATGATCGAGAGTATCAGAATTTACATCGAGAGTAGGTGCCATACCCTTTGGTGACGCAAAGGTTAGCGTGTGCCCCTCATCAAGGAAAATCTTAACCGGCTCCATTAACTCATTACTGTAAAATCCAGTTTCATAGCTCGTGCCCGCCTTTAACGTCATCTCTGATGCATCAGACATAACCACCAAAATATTGTCGGCGAATACTGCCGGACTAAATAGTAAGGCTGCAGCCGCTATCATCTGTTTAATTTTCATCTTAAAAATCTCTTTCAGCATGTTTGTGTGTAGAGCCAATTTTAAATGTGCGTAAAAGAGGTACAATCCAGCCCCATGAAACCAAGTGTTCGTATTTTAGAAACAGTTTTTTTATAAGCTATACACAAGAGCTACTCCATCATGTGCTACGGCAAGATAGAGATAAATCTGTGCTTTTGGCTTCTTACATGGGCCAGAAAGGGTATCGCTGGGTGTCGGGTGCTTAGAATTGTTATCCAGACTGTCTGGTCAAACGCTTTCAAACATCAATTAGTATGCTGTCAAAAGCTGTGGGGTTACTAAAAAGGGGGGAAGAAAAGAATACACTGCGCTCGGGACCGTATGAGGCATGGATGCCGATTACGAGCTTACAGGGATGT
>NZ_JBGMEK010000156.1:0-4666 GCF_041447265.1 Microbulbifer epialgicus | reverse complement strand
GTCCTCCGGGTTTAGGCTGAGAAATCGACAAAATGAAAATCGATCGCGTATCTGATATTCCAGCTCATCATCCGATAGGTTATATAAATGCTGTAATACAAGTGCCTTGAACATCAGTACCTTATCAAAGGGTCTTCTTCCAGCATTACTCTTTCTTGGAAGTGTGGGGATTTTATTCAAAGTACTCCGGAAGTCCTCCCAGTCAATCAACTTACGAAGAGCAACCAGTGGATCACGTTCATTTAGCTTGCGATGGCGGTCATCAAGACCGAAAAAACTCGGCTGCATTTGACAATAACCTTTACTAGTGAGCGTTTAGATTATTTTACCGGAAATTAGTGAATTTTTAGAGGTACCCAACTATAAATACGAGACGTTGTAGTCTCCCCAGCTTCTAAAGATTGCCGGTTTTCTCTCAATTTGGATTTCTTAATACCAATCTTGGATGAAGTGCCTGTATTGCTAGAGGCGATGTCCCTCCAATATAAACCCCATACGTAAAGCTATAGATGATCTTTGTGTGATTGCCTAGAGCTATTAATATGATTGTTATTGATAATTTTATTATATTCTTAGTATCGATAGCATAAGCCTCGTTCACAAATAACGACCGACAAGACAGAAATGAGTAAGGAGCTATCTATGTCACGTTACATTGAATCTCAACTGAAGCCTTTTAATGCCAAGGCCTACCAGAATGGCGACTTCTTCGATATCAGCGACGCCGAGGTAAAGGGCAAGTGGGCGGTGTTCTTCTTTTACCCTGCCGACTTCACCTTTGTGTGCCCTACAGAGCTGGGTGATCTGGCGGATAACTATGAAGAGTTCAAGAGGCTAGGTATTGAGATCTACTCAGTATCCACCGATACCCACTTCACCCACAAGGCGTGGCATGACTCCTCCGATACCATCGGCAAGATACAGTACCCGATGATCGGTGACCCCACCGGCACCATCACCCGCAACTTCGGCGTGATGATTGAGGAAGAAGGTATCGCAGACCGCGGCACCTTTGTTGTAGACCCGGAGGGCCGCATCCAGATTGTGGAGATCACCGCAGGTGGCATCGGCCGTGACGCCAGCGAGCTATTACGTAAGATTAAAGCTGCGCAATATATCGCAGCACACCCCGGTGAAGTCTGTCCGGCCAAGTGGAAGGAAGGGGAAGAAACTCTAGCACCCTCCCTCGATCTGGTAGGAAAAATTTAAACCCGAATAACTCTGACCCGGCTCGCCAACAGGTGGGCCTCAACAAAACTTGAATAGTTAGAGAAAGGACACACCGATGTTGGACGCGAACCTGAAAAAACAACTGGACACTTACCTAGAGAATATCGTCAAGCCGATCGAGATTCGTGTGTCCAGTGATAACAGTGAAAAATCCAAGGAGTTGGAAACCCTTGTTGATGAAATCTCTGGGCTTTCCAGCAAAATTACTGCGAAGCAGGGCCAAGCCAAGCGCACTCCGAGTATGGCAATTGCCCCCGCCGGAGAAGAGCCCCGTGTAAGTTTTGCCGGTATTCCCCTGGGCCACGAGTTTACATCACTGGTGCTAGCGTTACTCCAAGCTGGAGGTCACCCCTCTAAAGTAAACGCCGAACTGCTGGAGCAGGTACGTAACCTCAAGGGTGAATTTCACTTTGAAACTTACATTTCTTTATCCTGCCAGAACTGCCCGGATGTAGTACAAGCGCTGAACCTGATGGCTACTCTTAACCCGAACATCACCCACGAGATGATCGATGGTGGTTTGTTCCAGGAGGAAGTAGAGAAGCTCAATGTTATGGCCGTGCCCGCAGTTTACCTGAACGGTGAGCACTTTGGTCAGGGCAGAATGTCCCTGGAGGAGATCGTCGGTAAACTAGATGTCGGTTCTGCCGAGCGTAAAATCGAAGAGTTAAGTGAAAAAGATCCCTACGACCTTTTAGTCGTAGGTGGCGGGCCCGCTGGGGCTGCGGCGGCGATCTACGCTGCGCGTAAAGGTATTCGCACCGGTTTAGTGGCGGACCGTTTTGGTGGCCAGGTCATGGATACCGTGGGTATCGAGAATTTTATCTCCGTACCCTACACTGAGGGCCCAAAACTAGCTGCCAGTTTGGAGCAGCATGTTAAAGAATATGGTGTGGACATTATTTCCGAGCAGCGCGTGGCCAACCTACAGCGCAACGACTTGGTGGATATTGAACTGCAAAACGGCGTCACCCTATCCAGCCGTTCAGTAGTGCTGGCCACCGGTGCCCGCTGGAGAGAGCTGGGCGTACCCGGCGAAGCCGAATACCGTACCAAGGGGGTGGCTTACTGCCCCCACTGTGACGGCCCCTTCTTTAAAGGCAAACGCGTTGCAGTCATCGGCGGTGGTAATTCAGGTATCGAAGCAGCTATCGACTTGGCTGGAATTGTAGAGCATGTGACAGTCTTGGAGTTCGCTGACAAGTTGCGCGCAGATGAAGTCCTGGTGCGCAAGGCGCAACTGATGAACAATATCGACATTATCGTCAATGCACAAACCACCGAAGTGCTAGGCGATGGCAACAAGGTCAATGGTCTCGCGTACACCGATCGCGAGTCTCACGAAAGCAAAAGGCTCGAACTAGCGGGTGTCTTTGTACAGATCGGACTGGTACCAAATACTGAGTTCCTTAAAGAAACTGATGTAGAGATGAATCGCATGGGGGAAATCGTAATTGACGAGCGCGGCGCAACTTCCGTTCCCGGCGTCTACGCCGCCGGAGATGCTACCACGGTCCCTTACAAGCAGATTGTGATCTCTATGGGGGCTGGGGCTACTGCAGCGTTAGGAGCCTTTGACTACCTGATTCGATCTTCGGTGGAGTAAAGCCTGAAATTTTAACAAGAGGCCGGTCACAGACTGGTCTACCGATTAACTTTCACATTACAACCAGCCATTATCCCACTTAATATTGCCCCCTTCAGGGCACCGCTTCTCCGGCGGTCTTTGGCACAGGTTTTTCTTCATTTATAGCTATGGGAAATGTCACCACGGGAAGGCATCTCCAGGTTGCGAGGCTTTAGGGAATTCTGTGCCAGTTCAATTGACCCAAGATCCCCTTGTAGTCTAAAAGAGCATTATACAAACGGGTTAATACGGCATAAGGGTGTACAGCTGCCGACTATAGGCCGGCGTAACCTCATGAAACAGCAATAGTTTCACGTTTCTGCGCCAGTATTTGGAAGCAAAAATAAATCCGATCAGGATTCATCTATTTCACTGAGAGGCTTTGTTAAGGAAGGCGAAGTGCATCAGTGCATGCGCGCAGCAAGCTGACCATGAATACGATAAATCGAAGATCTAGGGGGCCTCTGAGTTATTCCATATTACTAAAAAGAGGGAAAGAAAGGATACACTGCGCTCGGGATCGTATGAGGCATGGATGCCGATTACGAGCTTACAGGGATGTATTCACTGCGTGTCTCGAGTGCAGAGTATTCTTTCCATCTGACCCAGTGTATCTCTGAGGAGAATTCAGAGTGATTCATACTCCGTGTAATGGCTTACTGAAAGGTCAAGACATTCCTGCGAAGGCGTTCCCTTAGTGTGAACCACTGTGAAAGCCACAGATATCACGGAATTATGCAAAGGCAACCTAGTGTGTTGTTGGGGTGCAATAGATATTGACAATAAGTATTATTTCGTGGGTTGAGCAACATTTAACAGGTATCTTACATTGAAACCAAATTTTATCACTAGGGCAGGCTATGAGGCGCTCAAGGAGGAGTTGGATTTGTTGTGGCGAGTAGAGAGGCCAGAAGTCACTAAAAAAGTTGCTTGGGCGGCTTCATTGGGTGATCGTAGTGAAAATGCCGATTACATATATAATAAAAAGCGTTTGCGGGAAATTGATCGCCGTGTCAGATATCTTCGAAAGCGTATCGAGATCGCGAAAGTTGTTGACTACTCAGATGAGCAAAAGGGTAGAGTTTTTTTTGGTGCATGGGTGGAGATTGAAAATGAATCTGGGGAGAACAAGCGTTTCCGTATAGTTGGAGTAGATGAGATCTATCAGCGAAAAGATTACATTTCTATTGATTCTCCTATGGCGCGGGCTGTACTTGGAAAGGAGGTGGATGAAGAGTTTGTAGTATCAACCCCTAGTGGGTTACTGGAATGGTATGTTATCAGCATTGAATATGAGAGTTCCTAGCAATCTTATAGGAGGGTCTTCAAAACTCTGTGTCAGCCAGGCAGCTATAGGCTGATGTATTTTTCCAGGCGACCTGGAAAGTGGATCGCTAGCTGTGGCAGTGTCAGATTCCATTTTTGAATCGGGCGTGTCCAGCGTTCGGAGGCTTTTAGTATACCGGCGTAAAGAAGCTTCAGTAAGCTATTCTCATTGGCGAAACCACCCTTGGTCTTGGTCAACTTTCGGAACTGCCTGTGTACAGCCTCCACCGCATTAGTGGTATAGATCGGCTTACCGCGCCACGACTTAATCACCATCGGATATTTTTCTCCCCACTTAGCTTCCAGTTCATCTAAAGCGCTCTCGGCGGCATTGAGCGTTGCTGCTTTGTAGACGCACTTAAGATCAGCTATAAAGGCCTTCTGATTTTTTGAAGCCACATACTTCAGTGAGTTACGTAACTGGTGGATGATGCAGTGCTGGATCTCGGTAGCAGGATAGATGCTCTCTATGGCCTCAGGGAA
>NZ_JBGMEK010000155.1:0-4773 GCF_041447265.1 Microbulbifer epialgicus | reverse complement strand
TCGTTCAGAATGGACGCTTCATTATCAGAAACTTGAAAAGGTTTAGGTGTACGCATAGAAGATGCATTATACGGACAATTCTCCATTAGTTACATTACTTTCCGCATGGACCACTAGTAATACTTGGTAGCCTCTTATGATCCCTAGACCTTCAAGGCGCTTAATCCTCTCTGTTACGGAGGATCTAGATAAATTAACATGAGCCGCAATCGATGAGACTGTCATTCAGGCATCCATTCTCAACTGGTTAATGATTGCCCTATCAAATTTATCCATGTTTCAACCTCACTGTTAAGTCTAAGAGCATCAGTCAATCTGTCGGTCAAAGTGTCAGAATGAAGGCTAGTTCAGACAGACTGTCTCGAAGTGATGCGCTAAATTAGACGTCAGAAAATACTCTAAAAAGATAAAATTATCAATCTACAGGATGTCTGCCATTTTACAAGGAGGTAAATAAATTCTCTCTCGAATTCTTTTCACTCGTACATACAACCCCCTAATAAGTATGTGCTCATGATTTATAGAGGAGGCTAATTTTTGTTTGCATGGGGGCTGTATGGCAACACTAGCGGCCCTCATTTTAATAATTCATTAATTTTTATTTCGCGCTGAGTTTAGAGCGCACGTCTTGTTTTCGGCCTTGGGAAAATTATGAAAAATAAATCACTCTTTAAGAGAAAAAGAATCGTCAAAAACTTTCTTGCTTTTGCTATCGCTGCGTCCGGTATTAATTCCACAATGGTAAGAGCGGATGACGTTACTGGTGGGATTAAGGGCGCTATCTCAGGATTTGATTCATCCATAAAGGTGATGTTAATTGATAAGTCTAGAGGAGTATCAAGAGAAGCTTTACCCGGAACTGATGGTGATTTCCGTTTTATCAATTTAGTACCAGGTAATTACGATCTTCAAATCCTATCTAATGGTGAGGTGATAGATACCAGACCAGTAACGGTCAGTTTGGGTAGAACGTCAAATGTCATTATCGGCAGTAATAGTGAGCTTGAAGAACTCGTGGTCATCGGTGAAAAGATACCTGCAATGGATATCGGCGTGGCAGAGTCTGGGCTATCACTTTCTTCTGAAGAAATCAATCTGTTGCCAGTAGCAAGGGATCTAACATCTGTCACTTTACTAGCTCCAGGTGTTTCCAAAGGAGATCAAGATTTTGGTGACGGTAATTATGCAAGTTTTGCGGGCGCTTCTATAGCGGAAAACGTCAGCTACATTAATGGCTTGAATACAACCAATTTTAGAAATGGTTTAGGCTTTTCAAAGGTTCCTTTCGAATTCTATGATCATATTCAGGTTAAGTCTGGGGGGTACTCGGCGAAATTCGGACGTTCTACAGGTGGAGTGATGAATGCGACCACCAAAAGCGGCTCTAATGAGTTTAACTTTGGTGGTAGCTATTATTATGATAATCAGGTGGATAAATCTCCAAATACCGTTAGTATACAAAATAAAAATGGAAGTTGGGATAGTGGTGAGGCAAACATCTATGCCTCAGGGCCTCTCATTCAAGATCGTGTCTTCTTCTATGGACTCTATAGCAATGTAAAAGAAAATGAAGACGAATATACAATGACAGAGGGTCGTGCGTATGAACGAGTAACCTCTTCGGATTTCTGGGGAATGAAGTTAGATGCCTACCTTAGTGATGATCACAGGTTCGAGGTTACTGCGTTTAGTGACCAAAGGGATCGAGTTGAAAATTTATATAGCTATGATGTGGAGGCTAAGTCCACGAATGGCTATTTAGGGGATGTGGTATATAGCCGTGGCGGTCTCAATTGGATTACCACCTACACAGGTGATTTTTTCGAAGACTTTAGCTTGTCCGTATCTTATGGCGAAAACGAGCAGAGTAGAAATGATATTCCTGGTGATTCAAGCTCGCCTGTCGTAATTCTCGATGGAGAGGAAGGAGCCGTAGCTCTTGGTGATTGGGATTTAAGATTCATTGATGAAGGCTTAGATACCAGAAAAATGTTTCGCGTGGATCTTAGCTGGGACTTAACAGATCATTTCTTAGAAGCGGGCCTGGATATAGAAACAAATCAACTATCGGCGAAATCCTACTATTCTGGCCATGAATACTGGCGGCTGTATCCAAATTTAAGCAAAAGTCCAGCCCAAGCTCGCAAGCTCGTTTATGAGAATGACGGAAGTTTTGAAACTGATAGCTCAGCTATATATATACAAGATACTTGGTACATGACAGACAATCTCACAGCGCAGATCGGAGTGCGTGGTGAAACTTTTATCAATCGAAATGTTGAAGGGACAACCTTTATAAAGGTTGATGATCAGTGGGCTCCCCGGTTATCCCTATCCTGGGACCCCACAGGCAATGGTAATCAGAAATTGTTTGCCAACGCTGGATTGTACTATTTACCTATAGCCAGCAATACCAATGTACGGATGGCTGGTAAGGAGCTTTATACTCAGGTGTGGTATGACTGGGATGGGAACTGTTTAAATGATGATGCTACTCCCTGTAATCTGGGAGATCCTAGACCGGACGCGCCATTTGCCGATGGCACTATGTCGGATACCAACAGTCTCATAGATAGTAATATAGAACCCATGTACCAATCTGAGTATATCCTCGGTTATGAGTATATAACCGAAAGTGGATTACAATTAGGTGTTAAAGGCACTTACAGGAATCTGGAGAAGGCATTAGATGATGTTGCTATCGATTACGCGGTAATTGATTATTACAATTCGACTGGAAGTTGGGATTCATCAAAAGTTGATGGCCAGAGCGTGGATGAAGTCTTTGAAGGGTTACATCAGTATGTATTAACTAATCCTGGCACTAATATGCGGGTTTTCATTCCAGAACAAATGGAATATATCAATCTTACTGCAGAGCAGCTTGGTTTTCCCAAGGCCGAGCGACAATATGGGGCAGCAGAGTTAACGTTTAAACGCCCTTTCGATGGTAAGTGGTCAATCGATGCCTCCTATACCTGGGCACACAGCTGGGGGAATAACGAGGGCTATGTAAAATCTGATAATGAGCAAGATGATGCCGGAATAACTTCTAACTTTGATGTGGTCGGTTTGTCCGAAGGGAGTTATGGCAACTTACCTAACGACCGTAGACATACCATAAAAGCTTTTGGCACCTATGCATTTGATATGGGGCTTAGAGTTGGTGCCAACTTTATTTGGCAGACCGGTAGACCCAAGAACTGTTTTGGTGTGCATCCCTTTGATCCCGTCTCCGCGAGCTATGATGCCGAGTCCTTCTATTGCCAGGGCAGAGCAACTTCTAGGGGAAGTGAAGGACGCACAGAGAACTATTGGAATCTTGACTTAAATGCTCAATATCCTATTAGACTGGCAAATAATCATGACTTAATACTGAGCCTAGATGTATTTAATATACTAAACAATGACACAGTATCGGAAGTGATCGAAACAGGCGAACTAGCTTCCGGAAGTGTTGATCCACAGTACGGTAAGCCTACCTATTATCAGTCCCCGCGCAGCATTCGTCTTGGTGTTCGCTATGATTTCGGTCAATTATAATACGATATCTAAATAGCTTAATAAGAGGGTGATGGGCATGGAAGATTTAAATATTAATCTTTCATGCTTTTCATTACGACTTACATGATAATGCTTTCGCATATAGGTAGAGTTGTTTCTTTAAGCTAAAATTATTTCGACCGCATAGTTGACAACAATTATCCATATGTGCTGTAAGCTATTATATGATTTGATAGGATGAAAGATTATGATTTGATAGGATGAAAGATTATGATTGATAAAATTCCTGGCAGAAACAATAAAGATAAACGTCATAAGTCTAATTCATTGTCATCAAATAGTTCAACGAAACAGGATAGATTACGAGCGCATTATATTCAGCATGTCATTTTTGAGGGGTTGGGTAATATTGAGATGTGGTTACACGAGAATGAGTACGAGGTAACTAATACCAAATGTTATGAGGATTTTACGCTACCATGCACTGAAGATGTTGATTTTCTAATAATACTTGGCGGCCCTATGAGCGTAAATGATGAAAATATATATCCGTGGTTAGCACAGGAGAAGTTGTTTGTCCGTGAGCTAATAGAGAGGGGAAAAGCAGTGCTTGGTATTTGCTTGAGAGCTCAGATTATAGCAAGTGCAATGGGAGCTAGGGTATACCCTTGTTCCTCTAAAGAAATTGGTTGGTACCCTATTTCTGGAACGTATTCTAGTAGCTCAAAGATATACAGATTTCCATATTCAGCTATGGCTTTTCACTGGCATTGTGAAACCTTTGATCTGCCAGCTGGGGCCGTGCGCCTTGCCAAAAGTAGAATCTGTAAAAATCAGGCCTTTCAGCTTGGCTCTAATGTTATTGGAATTCAATTCCACCTAGAAACTACCTGGAAATGTGTATTAGATATGCTATCTAACTGTGGTGGTGATATTAATCCATTAATGGGCGTGCAATCAGATGTAGTAGTTCAGACTTAATCTGACAGTTACCGGTTTTTCAGAAGGTGCTTTGTCAGGTCAAATTCAGTTTACGAGTTTTTCCTTCCAGGTGCTTTTTCCATCTTCAAGTGTTGCCATCGGAGTGCGGCCACAACACTTTTTACCCTGATGGGTACGGTCATTATTGTAATATGTGAGCCATTCGTCCAGATCCTTTTGTAACTCTTCTATTGATCCATAGATCTTCCGGCGTAATGAAGGCTGGTAGAACTCTTGTAGAATGGTTTTATGGAAGCGCTCACAGATGCCGTTGGTTTGTGGATGCCT
>NZ_JBGMEK010000154.1:0-4785 GCF_041447265.1 Microbulbifer epialgicus | reverse complement strand
TGGCGCGCGCAAGTCCAATAGTTCGAACGAACATTCCTCCCTGTTCATTTTCCATAGAACCAATTACATGCTCAACTCTGGCCCAAACTTTGGATTTACGGTGGTTAACTTCTTTTTCACACTCACTAAGAGGTTTGCCTCGACAGCCTTTTTTATGCACATGACTACGGTAACCCATTACATTCAATGCGATCTCACATTCCTCACCGTAATAGGCGCTGTCCGTCCAAACATCTTTTGAGCTATTGTCACCCGGTAATTCAGTAAAAACCTGTGAATCATGTACTTCGGCAGAAGTTACTTCGTATTCACGTATCAGTTTGTGCTTGTTCTCTACGCAGACGTAATCCTTATATCCATAGTATCTCTCGTTGTTTTTCTTGGTCCAGCGGGCATCAAGATCTTTCTGCCGCTTGACGTTTGGAACTTGCTCAATTCGCTTTGAAACCTTGCCTGCCCTGATTTCCTTGTTCTCTTCTCGGCTATTCCGCTGCTTCGGTGCATTGATAAAACTGGCATCAATTATTTGTCCTTTCTGAGCTTTGTATCCCTGCGCCTCAAGCTAACAATTGAAATCCATAAAGAGGGACTTCATGAGTCCTGCTTTTACTAGCCGTTCACGAAACAGCCAGATTGTCTTGGCATCTGGAGTTCGGTCCTCCGGGTTTAGGCTGAGAAATCGACAAAATGAAAATCGATCGCGTATCTGATATTCCAGATCATCATCCGATAGGTTATATAAATGCTGTAATACAAGTGCCTTGAACATCAGTACCTTATCAAAGGGTCTTCTTCCAGCATTACTCTTTCTTGGAAGTGTGGGGATTTTATTCAAAGTACTCCGGAAGTCCTCCCAGTCAATCAACTTACGAAGAGCAACCAGTGGATCACGTTCATTTAGCTTGCGATGGCGGTCATCAAGACCGAAAAAACTCGGCTGCATTTGACAATAACCTTTACTAGTGAGCGTTCAGACTATTTTACCGAAAATCAGTGAATTTTTAGAGGTGCTCAAAAGAGTATCTAATTATCCCCTAAGCTAAACCAACCTTTAGCAACCTTTCAACTTTGGCGGTGCCGGAGGGAGGCAAAACAAGTCACGGAATAAGCATCCACAGATCAACCCTCCTATTAAATCAGTATTGAAACTCTAATTAACTCCAGAAAGTAGATCCTCATCAACCATAATAATTCTTACACGTATTGGTTGTTCAATACCGAAGATCCTTCGTGCAGTTTCATCCAGTCGCTCTGCCAGTTTCTTACGCATCTTCGATGTTCGATTGGGCTTGTGACGGCAGGTCAGTTCTACATAGCAACCGGAAGGAGTGACCCTTGCGTCCATAATAACTGAGACCATTGCACGCTCCCCTTTGGCCTCCAATCCCTGAATTACTACTTGCCCAAAGGTTTCCAGGTTGGCATCTGTCACTCCTTTTTTTCCATCCAGAAATATCTTAAGTGATGGCATTGCTTACTCCGGTTTAAAGCCACGGAAAATACGGTTTGGAATCTTCATAGAAATACTGTCCCCCTCATCTTTAAAATCAACCTCCTTCCTAATAGAGTCGGGGGTACATCGACGAACAAAAGCGTTGAGCTCCTCCAATTTATGTCTATCTCCACCAAGCTCACTGTCGAGCCGAGCTAGAGTACTTTCATGGAAGTGTGCCTGGAAAATATCTTCTATATTGATGAAGCCTGCCTCCTTAAAAAGCCAGAGCATTTGTTCACCACGTGTAAAATAGCGATCAACAATAAGAGACTCATAGCCAGGCAGTTCATTTTTCTTTTGTATTTGCTCAGTGAAAGCATCCTGCTCAGGTCCACTATTTGACATTACTCCCCAAATCACAAACCTACCTCCGGGCTTCAAAACACGAAAAACCTGCTGAAAAATAAGTGGCTGATCAATCTGCGGCACCTCATGAATCCCCATTTTTATCGCTATGGCATCAAACTGTGCATCAGGGTAGGGCAAATCACGGGCATCTCCTATTGTGACATTGGACACCTGGGATTTGATATTCTGTGGGATCCGATCCAGCTGTGTTTTATGCAGGTCGCACATGCTTAAATCTATAGAAATATCAGATCTTTTTGCGTAACCAAGGACATGAGCACTTACCTCGCCGTAGCCACACATCAGGTCGAGCACGGATGCTCCGTTTTTCAACTCCAGTGCTTCAGCCAGCTTATCCAGATCAGCAGCTTCTACACCATGTATCCTCGAGAAATCCACAACCCGGATATTATATCCATCCGTAATTAACTCTGAACGAAATTGCAATTTAAGATCAACAGCAAGTTGCTGAATCTTTGGGGTAGCCTCAAGATGAGCATGCAAATTATTCCCGTCAAAATCAATAACAAATCTGGCCCGGCTTCCAGACCGCTTTACTTCATCCAGAAGCTTTTGGCCCTGTTCACTTACAGAAAAAAGCGTCGGTATCCCCGAAGATTCCCCATCAGTAAAATTAGCAGAACTAAATTTTCTCTTCTGCCTCATTTTCACTCCCTATAATTCCACCTATTGACTACTTTCACATTACAAATGTTTATTGATTTCATCGCTTTAAATAAACTATTAGCAGACAAAAGAAAGCATTCGTCAAACACCTATAAAAACTAATATGAAATAAGAGTATAGCCTCAGATCAATAACTGGATGGTAGTGACATAAGAATTACGCTTCTTTCCATGACAGGAGTAGTATAGAGAATACAGAATCTATTTCTTTGCTATGGACTTGGCAGGGTTTTCATGGTTCGCGACTAATGCCACAGATTCATTGATGTAATTAGCCATTCGAGACAAAATATTGTTCAAAGCTGATACCAGATTGCTCTCGCCGTTATAAGCGTTTGCAGACAGAGTAGTGATCATCACAGAAATTGGCTTACTACCCTCGTTACCCTTGAACATCGTATCGCGGTGACGCTTTAATAACTGAATGGCCTGCTGCAACCGCATTTTCCATTGATAGTAAGGCAGGCTATCGATACTGGCCTTAAAACTCATCTCACGCCCGGTGATTATCGATTTCGCGGTTCTTTTACGTGTTTCGAACCAGCGCCCTTCAGGATTACTGATACGCCAGTTGTCAATTAGCCCTATATCCAAGATCGGTGCTATCCGTGATCGACACCACAAGCTCGGACACACTTTGAGCAAGTGCATCATCAAAGCATGAATTTTCAACCATACGCTTCTTCAGAATGCCCCTCCCCCTTTCACTCTCGAGGATACACGGCACTATATCCATGTGAAAGCTCAATCCATCAGCGTATTCTAGCCGCCAACAACGTTTTTTCTCGGTGAGCTCATTTTTGATACCACGCGCCTCACGGTAAAGTTCCAGCTCATCACCAACATGATTTTTGGGCTGTTCTTGCGTGATGAGGCTCTTTCTCAAGCCTTGTCGTAGATTGCAGCCCATGCCATATTCTTCATCAGAATCTGGCTTGATTGCCGCTCCCAGTCTGAACGAGCCTTGTGAGAACACAAGCGGGTCATATTCAAGGCAGCTTGAGCCTCTCCGGTGCAACCACTTACCTATATCTTTATACCGCTTTTCGGCCTTCTTGTAAGCGTTTTCGGGCAGTTCAATTTTTCAAGAATGCTCTTCAGCACTTCGTTACTTTGATTATCCAGCATACAAATTACCCTCCACTTCAATAGCTTTAACAAATTCCTAAGTCTTCACATGGTGGTCATAAATCAACCATGGTATATCTGACTTTGGCATTCTCACCCGCCCAAATTCAATTACGCAAGAAACGGGCGTCACTGGAAATACATGAAACGGCGTGGCTTTCTCCATGCGCGAGCTTAATTTCAACAATCAGACTTTTCAGTTACTTTCTGAATAACGAAAGTTGCTGCTTGGCTTGCATAAAATCATTGTGTGTGGGGAGGGATTCAGGCATCGCATTGCCTACATTTTTAGCGAACTGATATAAATTACGCATATCCAGAGTGAGTCGCTTTCTATACTGATATAGCTTTTCATAATTTGACAGCAGAGGTTGGTGAGAAACCTCCATCTCATCAAGCAACAGAAAACTCATATTAGGATTTTCAAATGAAGCTTCAAAGCTACTGAAAAGTGTTTGGTGCTGCTCTTCTTGAGAGCACTTTAAAGGCTTAACTTCAACATATTTACATGCGTCTGGTACATAGTGCACTTCGAAATCTGGTGTGTATTCCCGTTCTTCACCATCTACAAATACATTAAATATTCTCGGTTAAGAGCAGTAGGTTTTAACCCTCGAGTCAAATTTGAAATGGAGACAATATTTTGATTCCAAAATAAACTCAACAAGAATAGGTTTTCCGCCGCCCGGCTTAATTGCTGGAAATCGAACGACGTCATTAACAGCGGATTTTTTCAGATAGCGGGCCGGAGAGTGTATTTCTTACATATATCCTGAGCTTCCATGCTCAAATCATATACCCTTAATAGGGAACCTCTATAAATTCGGAGATAAATTTACGAACTATTGGAGTGCTATTTTATAGTTGAGTTTTAGTTGTAAAACTGAGTTCATTCAATAAATATTGATAGTTAGTGTGTTTTATAGTAATTCCAAGTAAAACTCATAGCCATTTTATCCCGCTCTTCATACTGCGGGCGTAATTCGACTGTATAAACTGACAAATCGGCGCATGTTGTAAACCAAATTCATCATGCCAACCTTAACATTGGCGCGCGCAAGCCCAATAGTTCGAACGAACATTCCTCCCTGTTCATTTTCCATAGAACCAAATACATGCTCAACTCTG
>NZ_JBGMEK010000153.1:0-4832 GCF_041447265.1 Microbulbifer epialgicus | reverse complement strand
AGTTCGGCGTTTCTCTTCCTGCGCGGAAGCGGGTAATTTTCTTGCATCAATAATATCCATTTGGGTATTATACAGAACTATAGAGCCACCGGGTTAATAACAACCCCCTAGGTTCCCGCTCCATAGCAATCCACAAGTCATCTTCAACCTCTACAATTCCCTCCCCACCATTATTGTATTTCAATGTATAACCCAGATGCCCTATCACCGATGACCATTTATCATGTAGCCAGATTGCCCTGCCGTCTCTATATACACGTGCTATTTTATGATAACGCTCGCTCAGTACAAAGGTGCCATCATCTCGACAGCAAATCCCGCCAAAACGCATCGCCGATTCGGGCCGAAAAAGGTCCATAACAAAGTGTGAAACTCTCTTAGGTCTACCCCTTTGAGGAATCGCCAACCCAAACATATTTATGTGAGGGTCTAGCTTGGCGTGCTGACCACCTTTGTATATTTTATAGATTATTTTGTTATTCTTAGGGGAAATACTTATTAATTGATCACAAAAAGTCAAACCAGAAAGTCCTAATCCCGAGCTATTTTCTAACCAATAACTTGCGATACGCTTAGCGGGGAACACATCAGCAGCAATTCCCTTGGAAGCTAAAAGCACGCTAATGATTACAAAGATGAAAGACTTAATCATATTACTTACAGCTCATTATCTGAAGAGGATGCCAACAGGCCTACAATAAATAATATAGTTCGCTTAATCACGATATTCCCAATCCATCTCGAAAATGATCGAATCAAAATGGTAAAAGATGGCCAGTCGTATCCTTCAAACTCCTACACCAACATTGAACTTGTGGGGTAATTAATACGCCTTTCCTCTCAAAGGGAGAGTCATCAATTATGTCAATAACCGCTGGGAGATAGCATAGCTGCCTTAATAACTATCGACAATTTTTGAGGAGGCTCTATGCTTCTGGATGGCTTATAACCAGGGTGAAGGCTGCGACCTCCTGAATCTATAGCATCTGAACGGAGGCATTATAAGCAGGCTAGCCCCCATTCAGTACCAACAGTCCGGTTCCAGGCTCCGCTAAAAAACTCCAGCACCCGACGCTTATTGTTCTTCATCAGGGTTTCGATAGCTCGCACGCACACATTGTTGCCAATATCCCCTCGCACCATCCTCGGCGGTGGGCCGAAGCGGCGCCAGTAGTCCACGAAATCCTTGTCTTTGGTGAGTAACGCGAGTTTGTGCTCCTGGGCGTACTCCTACACCCTGGAATCCTTGGTGCCTTCCCCCAGCGCGGGGACTTTTGGCACCGCTATGGTGCCCGAAAAATCTCCTGCAGGCTGTACGTCCAGGCGATAGGAAAGTTGCCGCCGAGGCTGGCACTCTTCACAACCGGTTTCGGTTTCACGATTTAAAAATAAAGGGCATTTCAGATTTCGAAGGCGACAAACAGGAATTCAGCGGACACAAGACTCGCAGCATGATGGAGCGCTACAACCACACCGCAGATAAAGTTGTTTTACTCAACAAGGCGAGAATTGAGAGTAAAAGGGACACACCAACGGACAGCAGATAAAAAATCTTACTGGGAGCGGATAATTTCCGGTAGTGCTTTTGGTGAATTTTTGAAGCCTTATCAAGCCTTTTTGCGTAGTTCGAAAAATCTATCTCATCATTCTTCAGCTCTTTACAGTAGTCAAATTCGAGATCATATTTATTTGAAGAAGGCATCAAAACATAACCCAATTACCACCTATGCTACGCCAACTTTCAACAACCTTTCCGGCATTGGTGGTGTACGGAGTGAGCCAAAAATAAGTCGGGGAATGAGCGCGGACAAATCAAATATTTGATTAAACCGATATTGAAATACAGCCAAATAACGCTTCACAAATTTCGCCCTAATCGCATGGTAGGTGCTACGCAGAGCACTCTCTAAATTACCAAGCACAGTATTCACCCAATAAAATTCAGGTTCTTCAACAGAAGCCCGACCGCCAATACAAACAATCTTGTCATGCGCACAGCTGGCGTCTTTCACGGCGGTGAAGCACGCAAGACCATCGGAGATTACTGTGCTACCGCTGCAGAGATGCTTCTTGCTCCACGTAGAGATTTCGCTGATCTTGAAGCCTTTGACAACATAGAGCTTGATACGGGTGGGGTGTCCTTCCCTGGTGGTTTCGATGGCAGCCACAAAGGGGGTTTTACCCTTGGCTCCGCAGCCAGGCTTGCATCCAGTACGCTCTCAACCAAGATGGGCGTCATCCAATTCAACGAAGCCAGACAGTTTGTATTGGTAGTCTCGTTCCATCATCACTTGTATAAGTTTTTGCTTCATACGCCAAGCTGCGTTGTAAAAGATACCCAAATGACCTGACAACTCCATACAAGAAATGCCTTTCTTATCCTGAGTGATGAGAAAAATCCCGAGGAACCAAGTAGTAAGGGTTAACTTTGTGGAGTCGAAGAATGTACGAGAAATGACCGACGTTTGACGTCGACATCAATTGTACTGTTTGAGCTTGCGATAAGATAGGTCGCAATGTTTGTCATGTCCGCAGTGAGGGCAACAGAAGCCGTTTGGCCAACGCCATTGGCAAAGCGCGTTGAAGCACTGCTCTTCACTTCCGTATTCTTTAAGGAATTGGGTCAAACTAATGCCCTTCTGAAACTGCATCTTGTTGTGAGCCATGGTGAATTTCTTTGCAGATCAAACAAATATCTGTATTTATATACAGCTATCTATAACTTAGCAAGAGTGGTAATTAGCAAACATAATGCATAACGTTGCAGTCCCCCATCTCATTTTCTAGGTAGAACACCTTTAAATCTTTTACAAGCCCGGCGAGCTTCGAAGGAATACCGGGAGAAAATGTAGAACTTCTCCTCTTTCTAAACCTTCCGGTCCATACAGAAATCAAAAAAGTACCTGCAAATTTCCCAAAAAGTATATGGATATCACCAGTAGTATTAGGAACATCATTGAATAACAACTGCCTAATTTCGGCACATATGTCTTTATCCTTCATTCATGGCTCCATCAAGGAAGTCTCGGACGGGTGACTACGCAATGCCTAATATGGAAGAATTTTTTATTTCCAGAGTACCCGCTACTTACAAGCGTGTTGGTACCTGAAAGAAATCCCTCAGGTACAAGAACACTGGACAACTATCCAATTGGACGCGCTGGAAAATTCGATTGGGGCTCAAATTACCCCCTTGGAATCACCCCTCTAAGGGCCAAAACAAAAAAACCTGCTCTTGGCAGAGTTCTTAACTCCTCGATAAATAAGGACTTTATATGGTGTGGCCGACGGAGATCGAACCCGCGACCTCAGGAGCCACAAGGAGGTATTAACCCCATATATTACAATCAGCTAGGTGGACCAGTGTACCAAACTGGAGGCGCTTATACAGTATTTTTCATACTAGCTTTAGGTAACTTGGAGAAGTTTCGTACACAGCCTTTTACGGGGGCAATCACTCAAAACCTGTACATTCACCCCCCCTTTTTTTTACCCCCTTGATGGTACCGGATTGACGCCTTAACCACTCCCTCCCATATTGGTATTGGCAGAGGTATATGGGGTGGAGAACCTGCACCACTACACCGCTTGTTGTGCGGCAACTCAGGCCGTGCGGAGTTTACGATAAATCCTGATGATAGTTTTATTACCAAATATTAGGAGCACTGAAATAATAAATACAATGACGTAACCATAATTAACAGTGCCAACTGATGATAGTTGACCGACGATAGCCCCCACAGACCTTAGTGCCCAATAAATTCCAATAAGAAAAGTACCTGCTGCTACCAAGCCGTCTTCGGATAACGATGTTTCTTCGGCATCTACAGAAATTATTTTTTGTGCAATAGTTGACGCACAAAACCAAAGAGCAATACCGATAACCAAAGGAATAATCAACCAGCCAATTAGAGCCCAGGTAGGTGCCTCAACCCGAGCTCCAGGCTGGAAGAACAAGGGTAAGCTATTCCCTAAATTGCTAAGAACTAAATATGCCGCAAATATTTTTATTGCTAGTACTGAAAATTGTATCATTATTCTACCGCATAAAGTGCACAAAATTGGAAGTTTGAAGTCGGCTGCAGCGCATTGTTAGGCATATCACCATGGGCAGCCATTACAACCCATTGCGTAATTAACATTGAAGCTTTCTAGCTCTTTAAGTCGCTGAATTGTCCTTTCTGAAAGACACTTGTTCAATCGAACTGCTTGACCGTCACTATAAAACTTGCAATCGGAATCTCTAAACTTGATCCAAGTCCTCTGTGTATTTACGAGTCTTTTTTTATGAATTTTGTTTTCTAGGCCGTCCAGGTATTGAATTAGCTGAGAATACTCTCTATTAAGAAATTTATCACTTTGACTATAAGTTTGTGAAAAACAGAATTCTATTTCCGAATAGCTTGTAAATTCTCCACATTTAGCGAACTCTGATTCAAGATTTTCTGATTCTCCACCGGCATGAATTATTGGGACATAAAACAAAACTATGACAAAAAACGTTTTCAGAAATATTTGCACTCACTTGCCTCCTAAAATGACTAACACATGCCACAAGCACCGGAGGTGCAAAATGACGGCGTCGTCAGCCTTTACTTGTTGTGTGTTTACTCGCTCACTGGGTAAAGAGTATCATATGAAGGCGCCACGTGCTCCCAATTAACGTCGTTATTGACTAGATACTCCTTGACTTTGTTTAAGTAAAAATCCGCATTCTTAGAATGCGGAATTGCCCTCGGCCCCCTAAAAGGGGGCTATTGAGCCAGTCTTCTTAGAAGACTGACCGAGAGTTATCCCGCTTTACACTATCAGCGCAAATCCAACCGGGATTG
>NZ_JBGMEK010000152.1:0-4832 GCF_041447265.1 Microbulbifer epialgicus | reverse complement strand
CTGTTAGCGGATCGGTCGTCTCCTCTCGACCTGAAAACTCGACAACGGTATTCTTGTCCATGGTGGCGTATCTCTTAGTTGGTTTATTGTCTGGCGATAACAAATCAACCAGATACGCCGCTTTTTTTCAAACCTTCAAACACCAGATTTGGTTATAACTCTTAAACCTCTTCGACATCCTTTCAGAGAAATAATAAATGGCATAGTACTATTTCTAAAAATCAGTGGGGTCAAGGAAATTTCGTTAAGGTTACACAGGATGATGTGGCCTTAGGTGACCAGCCTGTTACCTCAGTCGTTTTTCTAGGTGATTGTCTAGTGGTGGCCAATGATGGGTGAATGCGCCATAAATTCTTGGTTAGTAGGCAGGGGTGTCTACTAGCGGTGAGTTTCAACTGCTTGGCTTACCCGGCATTAGAGGGGTAGGAGTTGCGAGCTTAGGGGGTGGCTATACCGCTTTCGAGAGATATTGCTGGTTATTTTGTAAGCAAAAAAAAGGGCCTACGCCGTAAGAGGTAAGCCCTTGATTTGTATGGCGCGCTCGGGAGGATTCGAACCTCCGACCGCCTGGTTCGTAGCCAGGTACTCTATCCAGCTGAGCTACGAGCGCGTTACGGGAGCGAATACTATAGAGCCCCTAGCACCAAGTCAATTATTTTTTCACAAAAAAACCTTAAAAATCATTGTGTTACCCTAAATCGGGAAGCGTTTCCCCTGCAGGAGCGGTAAATTTCGGCTGGTATTGATCTCTAGAGTACGGATTGTGGGAGCCAAGGCTATTGCAACGGCTCAGGCTTTGGTAGTGTGCCACATAGTGACTTGTGAGAACCTCAGGGGCTGGGGAGCTTTCCAGCAGAGCTACCGTAAAGGTGGGAATGCGGGCCGCAGGGCCACGAGATCTGAGAAGTCATGCTGTGCGGTACCCTGAGGCGATATACAGATCCATTGGGAGAGTGCGATTAGATTGAGGACCGGGATGGGGTGACCCGAGTGCCCTTATCGGGCGAGACCACTTACCCTCCACCTGAGAGGGCTGTACTTCTGGGTACATCCAGTCGGATCAAGAAGGTTTTGCTCGGTTTCCCTCAGCCCTGGTTGGGGGCAAAGATCGGTGTCAGCATGACGTCTTGAGAAGCCCGCTCGGTGCAGGGTGCATTTGCCCAGTGCCCAGCAACAGCATTAAAGCATTCGTCAAATGGGTCCTTGAAGAGTTTGCCTAAAGCGGGGCTTTATCCGCTTACAGTGCTTTGGTTTAAAAACAAAGGTGGAACAAGCTGATTGAAGTTCCCAAGGGCGAACCGTGCCCCTAAGAAGTACAGATTAAGAGGAGGTTACCAGCAAGAGAGTGGGGGGGAATAATTATCTGCTCTGAGCAACTTAAGAAAGGGGGGAGGAGATATCCACTGAAGTCAATCTCGTGGCTTTAGCCCTCTTTTACAAATTGCATCATATAAAATAACAGTGGGAATGTTACTGAGGGGCATGTTGTGTATTTTATGTCCGAGTAACAAAATAGAGAGCAGAATTAAGCGGCTAAATTTAAATTGCCAAGTAGGCATGTTCGAAGGGCTTGGCTGCTGAAAAATCAGCCTTGACAGTAAATAATTAGAAAAAGTTTTTAGGTTCATTTTCGCAAGGGAAGGTGAGATAGATATGAAGAAGGATGTACTGTTTTACACTAGCAAGTCGCTGGCTTCATGGGATGAGGCAGGTCCAGTTCACAGGGAGATTAATAAAGACCTTTTTGAGCAGGTATGCTCGCCGGAGTTCAATACACTTGAAAGTGATTTTGATCGTCTAGTAAGTAATTTTGATTTGATAGGCAAATCTGTCATACAGATTTGTTGTAACAATGCCAAGGACCTCATTTCAATTAAGAAGAAAGGTGCGGGCCGTTGTGTGGGTATTGATGGATCTCAAGAGTTTATTGAACAAGCTATTGCGTTGGCAAAAGCGGCAGGCTATCCAGAGATAGAGTTTACGTGTTGTAATGTTTATAGGCTGCCAGATTGCTACTCAGAAAGCTTTGACTTTGTTGTAATTACTGTCGGTGTTCTCAATTGGATGCCAGATTTAGAACGTTTTACCGATATATGTGCCTCTTTCCTAAGACCTGGCGGATATCTCTTGATGGAGGAAATTCACCCGGTGCTAAATATGTACGAGCAGGGAAATCCATCCCACTTGGCAATGTCATACTTCAATCGGGAACCTCAGAGAGATGACCAGGGGTTGGATTACTTTCAGGGGAAAAAGTATCCTGCGAAGGAGAATTATAATTTCCATCATACACTAGGTGATATCTTGAGTGCGGCGATTGCGAATCATCTAGTTTTGCAAAGTTTTGAAGAGCTAGGTAAGAATGTAGGCAATTGGTGTGCTGATTTAGAGAATTCTGAGTGCAAACCACCGATGGCCATAGTGGCCAGCTGGAAAAAGATAAAATACTAAAAAGGCGAAGTGGAAGTCTGCACTTTCCTTGGGGCAGTATAAAGTATGGATGTCGATTACGAGCATAAAATGAAGTGTTTAGAGGCTGCCAAAAGAGGAATGTATTCTCTATTTTCTATCTGGCAGAAAGTGCAATCATAAAGAAAATTTTAATAAGAGTAACCATGTACAAGTTATTTATTGCAAATAAAAACTATTCCTCCTGGTCCCTACGGCCTTGGTTACTGATGTGCCATTTGGAGATCCCTTTCAATGAGCAATTGGTAAATTTTGAGGAGGGCGGTAGTTGGGAGAAGTTTCACAGTTTTTCTCCTACAGGGTTGGTGCCCTGTCTAGTTGACAATGATACTACTGTATGGGATTCCCTCGCGATTGCGGAATATTTGGCAGAGTCATACTCTCAAGTATGGCCTATTGACAAACTGGCAAGAGCATGGGCACGCTCCGCATCGGCGGAAATGCACTCAGGTTTTGTCGTATTGAGAGAAGTTTGTGCCATGAACTGTGGTTTGATCATAGAGTTAAAGGAGATTTCCGAGCAGTTAAAAAAGGAATTAAATCGCATTGATGAGCTATGGCAAGAAGGGTTAGGGCGCTTTGGGGGCCCCTTTTTAGCCGGTAAGACGTTTACAGCTGTAGATGCATTTTATGCACCTATTGCCATTCGGCTTAAGAACTATAATTTGCCGACCAGTCATGTAGCTGAGGGGTATGTTGAGGGTATTCTTAATCTACCAGCAATGAAGCGTTGGATTTCAGAAGCACTACAGGAGCCTTGGCGTGAATCTGCGCATGAAGAGGAGGTGAACAACTCGGGATTAGTAGTGGAAGATTTACGTGGATAAGTAGGCGACAGGTGTCATAAAATAGTCCCATGGCAATACATGGATGCCAGATACTTAATAATTTTCCTATTGCTATCCGTTTACTTCTTTTACCGGAATATGGTGAAGTCCCTCCTTGCTCATTTCTATGGGAGGACCAGATTACGCAATCCAAACTCGTGTATATAAACGCCTTTGGCCGAGTGTATCAGTAAACTCCTCTCTATCATGAAGGACCCTGGTATTGTCAAGAAATAAAATATCTCCTGGTTTCATGGAAAAACTAATCATATTGTTCTGGCTATTTAACTCATAGTCTAGTAAATCAAAGGCTTGTTGAATGTCATTCGTTAATAACTTGCCGGCCCTTTGGTGACCTTTTTCAATCCAGTAACGCATGTAACGGATAGACAGCTTACTATCAACATATTTGAAAATAGGAAATTGATTGCTCAATAGCTGTTGGATACTTTTTTTGCTATCTGGAGTAACAAGATCTCGGATATAGCTCTTATACAGAAGTTTTAGCTTATCCGGTGCTCGCGCCCTTATGTTTTCATGCACCCTAGCGGCGGACACTACACGTGACTTGCCACCAAGGGCCGCTGGAGAAATGCAGCAAAGCCCAACTATCCCCGGCTGAATTGATTTTTTCGAGCTGTCGGTATGTGCGCCGGTAGCTGCATTGGTTTGTGAGACAGGAATAGGTTCATTCCTGTAATCTTTCCCAGTGCTCTGAACTCCATATAGCCTACCGTAAGTATCAATAGTATTACCCAGAGCAAGGCTAAAATTTAGAAATAGAAGATTGAGCCTTTCCCGATCAATGCCTGTGATGCCCTGAATCCATGCTACTCCACTGCCCTCACGAAGCTCTCGTTTGACATGATGGGATAACTTGTCAAGACTAGGGGTTGATACAGAATTGGCCTCAATATCTTCGATGGGGTTTTTCCGTTTGGAAGCCCACTTGGTCAGTGAGCGGGCCTCAGTGTACCAATCTTCAGGCCAGGTGAACTTCCAATCAGGTCTATTTTTAAGATCCATTGCGCTCCAAGCTTGAGCAAGAACCAGTTCTGGTGGAGCTATCTTAATCATTTACCTTCACCTTAAATAAAATGTGTAACGGATAGCCCTTTAATGGACCAAAAAAATCAGGATCAAGATCCCAGTGCTCTTTAGTTACCGCAAGCTCCCTAAAGGATGGCAATTTATTAAATCCAGAACATTTAAGCGCTTCAAAATAATGGGAGAATGTTTTGTGTACACAGCGTACTGATACAGCAACCCCATCTCTACGCCAAAGCTTTCCCTCAAAAGTTTCATCCGCACCTTCCATATAATTTCTATCATCATGCTCAAAGTAGATTGGAGGCGATTGCTCACGCATAAAAGGCAAGCAGGGATGTGGCACAGTGAAAATAAATGTTCCACTAGATGGGCATCTCTATAAATTCGGAGATAAATTTACGAATTATTGGAGTGCTATTTTATGGTTGAGTTTTAGTTGTAAAACTGAGCTTATTCGATAAATATTGATAGTTAGTGTGTTTTATA
>NZ_JBGMEK010000151.1:0-5045 GCF_041447265.1 Microbulbifer epialgicus | reverse complement strand
TCGGTGCCAAAAAAGCTGGTTTGTTGGTACTGATCGGTGTCCGTGAGCATCATTATCCTTGAGCATTTCGACCAGAAATTTGGATCAGAATAGCGAAAACTGGTCGAAATGGCTATGCCATATATCCATGTAGTCCTAGTGCCACAAGGCCTAGCGACTTTTTTCAGGGTCGACTATTTATTGGTTGCTTGAGCGACAATAAATCAACCAGTAGCGTTAGCGGATTAAAGTAAAAAGCGCGTTATTGCCGGAGTGGAATATAAATTTTGTAGTCAGTGCAAGCCTTTAGGCTCGAAAGCAGATATCACATCCTTCGCTCACACAGATATTTTCTATGGGTGCTTGAGTAAGTTCCCAGCAACCGGTCAGTTGAAGAGTATGGAGTACAGCTTGCAGGAACATGCAGCTTAAGAAAGTTGGTAAAATCCTGCTGATATCTTCTGCCAACCTTTTATCCATTGGTAACATTGCTCCTCATTAAGCAGCCTTTGACGAAGGGCTCAGCCTTGCTATTCCTGAACTTCAAATTCAATCTTATCCCGCGAGATGGTAAGTTTGCTTAATGGTTTATATACGGCCTACGCGCAAAACCCATAAGACACCCTCAATACATGCTCGGCTATCAATGGGCTTTGGGCCTCCCTTCCTACGTTTTAGCTGGGGAATGCAAGGTTCAATCATTTCCACTGGTCGTCGGTCAACTCTGACTTGAATCGGCTCACAACTACCCGTCTTTTTACTCTATGAGTGTGCGAGAATAGCCGATTGCAAGTTATGAAACAGCCTCTATTAATCTTCACTGATATCACACGGATCGACATGAAGATTCCATAAATCATAAACCCCTTGGGCTTGATCGAAGTCAATTAAATTAGGCCCTTGATCAAAATGGGTAATTGCGACAAAGGTGCGCAGATTAGTTTCAATAGTGAACTCTCCGCCGCATTGACTGTTATCAAGATGTTGCTTGATATCAATCATCTGGTTGTCGAACGAATCGCTATAGGGGTAATCAGAGAATTCATATCCTTCATAGATTGCTGAATCATTGACAGCAAAATATTGATCCGGAAATTCATGCCTTACCTGTGATAACAAAAATCCATACTTTGTAATTACAAATGAGCCAGCAGCTGAAAACCCCGCATTCGTGAGCTGAGATTGGTCATCAACAACAAGTTTATATTTGAGGTAGCAATTTTTTTCATCAAAATATTTTTCATTAGCATAATCGGCGTCGGATATAGCTGCTTGCATTTCTTTATTGGTGAAATCAATCCTTATCAAATCACCTTCGCCCGGAGCTCTTTGTTTTATCTCTATATTGCTATTTACACAATCGCCCTCCTGGGCAATCAGTTCAATATTGTAGGAGCCTGAACCCCTTTGGTTATATTGATTGTCGTATGCTACGCTGGCATTCACTGCCCCTGAATTAAAACAGACCAGCGACATTACAAGTGTTACATACATTATATAGGCTTTAAGCATAATAAGTCTCCGTCTATTAATACATCAGGATTGTAAAGGTGGGGTGGGGTCGCATTCTTCAAAAGTCAATCTTGAGCGATCCACAAAAGCTTCGTTTATTTGAATAAAACCGGGTGAGTCGGGGGCATATTGAAACTCTGAATATATACTAGCCTCAATGGAGACAGGTTTGCCGCAATCGTTCTCATCTGGACTATCGCTTGGTGGAAGTTTGGTTGCTAGAGTGACATCTAAGTCAAATGATTCTTCTCGTATTTCATTCTCTGGAGCTATCACGGTAAGTTGTTCAGATTGGCTGAGCGAGCTATTGTTGGATCTAAGCCTGACCCGAGCCGCAGCAATCGAACTACTTTTAACGAGGTAGTTTCCTCTGACACTAAACTGCAATGACTTCAGACGAATGTTATTTTTTGTAGGCAAGATCAAGACAAAGAAGTCTAACTCACAACTTTTCTTATCAGTAACTCCAACACTCCTTAGTTCGTCAGTGAAGTTTACGTGCATATAGGGGAATCCCTCTGCGTCGTTATCAATGACGACATCATTAAACTGGCAATCAAACTGTTGGTTTTGCAGTATTATTGCATAATTTACGTCTCTCCACTCTTCTTGTGCATTCGGTACGGATGTAAAACACAATATTGCAATAAAGGTGATCCATTTTTGCAGTAATAGTCGGTGCCGGTCAGTATTCTTCAACATACCAAGTCCTTCTTTTCAAATAAGCTTCTAGGGAATCTCTGAATACTATATATCTCTATTGTTAAACTTTGTCTTCGGCTTTCAGTCCAAAGCATGATGGCATAGCGGTATAGGTTACTTACCGCTACTCATAGCAATTAGCCTAAGTTTTACACCTTATCTATTTAAGGTGATTCTTAGAATTATGTGAATGATTAAGTTGTCATATCCAGCTTTCCATAGAAAAAAAGATGCCATTTCTAAAACCCTCGAATGACCAGAAGCTCCTCTCTCTGGATTTTATACCCTGGATTTTCGAATTCAGGCTCTTCGCAACACCGTTACTAATTGGATGCTCAAAGTAGGTCAGCAGGTTGGACAAGTGCCTTTTCAGAATTTGTGCAACCTTTTTTATCGGATTCATTCCGCTGCGTATCGACCAGGTACGCGCCACTTCCAGGTCAGAGCCCTTTAAATGCGTAAATTTCCCCATCAATTTTTCGCTAACATTACTCGGGGCTGGTCAACAAAAAATATTTACTTCTGGATAAACGCTTATCACCTTTTTTCAGTAGATCCTTCTGCTCGCTTCTGCGCACTTGATCAACTGCCTTGTTGAGGTACAGGCTAATATGAAAGCGGTCGAGGACAATGGTCGCACCGGGCAAGCAATGGCCAACATCACTGCTAAAAGCCTTCCACTGTATCCAATGTTCACTTCTACCCGCTCACCTGCGATATCAAGATCGACATCACTCATATTCCATTCAGATTGAACACCTAAGAGTTGGGAGTAGTGGTCTTCAATCTGAATGGGCTGCTCATCCTAATGTAACTGGTAGATTCGATGAATACATGACCAATTATAATGGATTTTCACACAATTTTACGAAGAACCCCATTTAAAAACATGGAACACAGACAACTGTTGCTAACTTAAAGGTACCATTACCTTGGTCGAGGTTTGTGATCGCTGGAGCAGCATCGCTAACTGGTCGGTAAGTTATTTCACTATACAGATCAGTCTCTACGAAAACTGATTGACCACACTGACCTAAACCTGAAGTTGTAGTTGCGATAACATTGTCAAAACTGTCGCTTTTTATTTCTCCGGCACCAAACCAGGATTTTTGATCTGAAAAAGTTTCGTTTTGATTGTTAACACGGTTTCTCACTCTGGCTGCATTGACGGAATTAGGGCTAGTGAGATAGTTGCCAGCTGTTGAGAACTCGATTGCTGCAATCTTGTACCCTGGGAATGGAGTTATTTGATAGTCGATCTCACAAGATTTTTTTATGGTTGTTAGGCTAGTTCCACCTGCAAGAAGTGCCTGCATTTCATTCTGGAGAAAATCAAGCCGTATCACATCAGCTCCAGGAGGAGAAGTAATTGGTGTATTCGCACAATCGAACTGTTGTTGAACCACATTAACAGAGAAGTTATTTGCATAAGAGGTGGCAGATGCTGTCGCCAAAATAGACAGCGAAAAAATAGTTAAAGCTTTCATAGTTTTCCCTTTGATAGGTTTGGCCATTTATCTTTAATAGTGCCTAACGAAAAGACAAGGATTATTAAAGATACAAGGCTACTTTATAGCATTAGTTAATATTTGTGACCTGAAGAGATTAATATAAATGAATGACTAACAATTAGGAAGAGGTAAATGTGAGGAGAGGCACAAGAATGTGGTCTGGCTATAAATCGCATGCCGTAGTCTTTTAGCAGTTATTATTTGAGCAATATTAATGCTGTAACTAACGTAAATAAAATAAGTTTCATCTCAGTGATATCTGCGGAGTGGCCTTAATGGGAATTATTCCATCAAGAAATACCCCCTGGTCAACAATTCACAGATGTAGCAGAAAACTATTCTGAATAAACGTCACCGATTCAAGTCTTTTGTGTACACTAATGTTCGTTATGTAACGTAATCAGATAGTCCAGGCTTCATTGAGGTTGGGTATATCAATAGCGTTTGAAAATTAGGTTTTACAAAGAGTCATATTTTGTTGCCATAGGGTAAATTTTTCTATGACTGGCGCTCATGAAGAACTTTTATAAGCGATCTTACTAGGCCACAGGTAAGCACTCTATTCGAGACATTCAAGTTGGGTCCCTGAATGCCCAGCCAGAAAATCCCAAAAATGAGTATCGGGAATCGATAAATATGGTAGGGGCAAGGCTGTGGATCTTGGCAGTGCAAATCAAACTGAAGTGCAGGCACAGTGCTCTAGCGTCATTGACCGAAGATGCAAACAGGAAGTTTTTATGAGCCATCACAAAGGGTTTGATTTCCGGCTCAGTCAAATTGTTATCGATTTCTAAGCAGCCATCGCTGAGGAATTCACAAAGCCCATTCCAATATTTTAGGCAGTAATTCATTGCCTTGCCCAGCGGGGATTTGGGTAGCACTTGCGGATGGTGCTCATCCAGCCAGTACTTAAAGGTAGTTATAATGGGTTTCGATTCTTGCTGTCGTAATTCATGCCTTTGTTTCGATGATAGATGGTTGTCTTTGGCTTTACCTTCAACGCGATAGAGCGTCTTATGCCCGTTTTGCTAGCCCACTCCTTTGCGCCGCTCTTGTTATGGGTTCAAATTTTCGTCGGGCATGAGCATTGCAGTAGTTTAGGTCTACAGTTGCCTAAGATTTTCGGCTTGCTGGCCGACCAGGTTCGTTAAGAACTTGGAGTGATGTGGCATCCAAAGCCCCAATATCGCAGCAAATGACGCCATCTTTTAGCAAATTGATCAGTGATTGTAGGGGAGTGGCACAATCGATAAGAGTTATAACCAAATCTGGTGTTTGAAGGTTTGAAAAAAAGCGGCGTATCTGGTTGATTTGTTATCGCCAGACAATAAACCAACTAAG
>NZ_JBGMEK010000150.1:0-5055 GCF_041447265.1 Microbulbifer epialgicus | reverse complement strand
CAAAGCGAATTGAGCAAGATCCAAACGTCAAGCGGCAGAAAGATCTTGATGCCCGTTGGACCAAGAAAAACAACGAGAGATACTACGGATATAAGGATCACGTTTGCATAGATAACAAGCAAAAACTGATACGTGAATACGAGGTAACTTCCGCCGAAGTACATGATTCACATGTAGGCTCCTTTATAAATTACTGGCATCCGTCAGCACTGATTCATGGGAGCTTCAGGGCGATAAAATTCAGGAAAACGCAATTTTTAGAGGTGCCCTGAAGTCTGTTAAATATTTTGATGAGACTCTGCTAATGGCGCATAAAAAAAGCGGGCATTATGCCCGCTTCAATACATCACTTCCTGTGAGTGACTTTTTTGTAGTAATTCCATTCCTACCGTCTGTTGGGGAAGATTCCGCAAGAGCGAAACCTCGCTATTCGTATCTATAAACCTTCCTTCATATATTTCTTTACGCTCAGCTCGGCAAACAAGAAATATTCTCAAAGTCACCAGATGGTGTGATTTGAGTCACTTAATGCTGTGACTCATAGGCGCTGTGAATACCGTCATTTAGAGACTTTGAAATCACTGTAAAATCAATAAGTTACGTGTCTATCACACCATTAAGTGACTCTTAGATTGATAGCATCTGGCGACTCTGGTGTAGGAAAAGGACACTATCTGATGACTCAACCTGTATTGAAGCTCATTCACGCGGAGTGGGGACCGCTTTTCATCTCGGTTGGCCACAGGAAGAGTTCATAAAACGGCAATTTCCTACTTCTACTCCGATAGGAATGAAGCTGTGACTTAGAGAAGGGGGTGATACTCTCAATCAGAAGAGCAAGGATTATAAGGTCGGCTGAGCGAATGTGACCAATGGGTTAGGAAAAGTCTCTTATGCTCGTTCACTGTAAGCCTCACGTAGCCCATGGCGTTAATATAGACAAAGATTTGATAGACATGTTTTGAAACCCTCGCAATCATCTTCTTCTATTCGGTTTATAGGCTCCATTAATTGCAGCTAAGGCACGCTGAGTTATGGACAGCTATTGCTGAGGGAGTTTGTGTAAGTCAGACAAACACGCTGACCATTAAAATCGAACTCTATCGCTCAATGCTAGCACTGAGCTTGGCTCACTAAATATTGATGATCTACCCCCTCGCCTTGTAGAACTGTTTATTGTTGTTGGTGTATTTTTGGCACTGTCTTAAGGTTTCAAATCTGAGTGGCCATGGCTGTTATGAAGACCTGACTGAGGCTGCAGAAGGTGGTATCTTGATCACAGTGGTGCCCAAAGTTGCTTAAATATAATTGAGGTATTTTATGTGTAGTAGTTCAGACTTGACCTGATAGAGCACCTTCTGAAAAACCGGTAACTGTCAGATCATATCTGAACTACTACAAATTAACCTTCCCTCAGGAGAATTCAAGAGGCTCTGGAATTTGTAGCATTTTATGTATTTCTTCGGCTATATGCTTTCCATTACTATCCCAATTAAGATAAAGCTTTTGTTCCAAGAAGCTTACCTTTGATAGATCTGGGTCTCCAACAATTAGAGGTAATATTTTTTGTTTTCCCGCTAGTTCTCTTGCCAGGGCTGCATTAATTTCTGCCTGCGGCCATTTCTTTTCGACTGAATCTTTCGAGAGAATCGCCACTACACACGTCTCTACTAATGATAGGTCCTGAATCGTCATGGATATGGAAAACAGTGTTGGTAGAATGAAGGCAGGCGATCATTCCCGAATTTCTACTTTCCCAGCTGATATGATAGCGATCGAATAACGATTTTGTATCAATGGTTTCCGCAGTATTGATAACAATAGACATTAGGTGGAATCCGTAGAATTATGTTTTCAGAGTATAAACATATCTAGATTAGTTCCGCGTTGAACAAACATGCGAACTCAATATATTAACTAGTAAAAAATACACACATCTGAATTGTAATGTCACTGACAAAAAAACGCTAAAGAAAGAAAATTTTAAAACAAGCTTAATACTTCTTTTCTATGGCTGAGATCTTGCGCCCTCCATCTTTGATTAACCAGTAACCACCCGCATAGTCGGTGATATGGTAAAAACCTACAGAAGGGGAATAGTTACAATCCTGCCAGCTACATCGGCTCTTGATGGCGCTCTTTAGCCTCTTGATACTTTATGTGCTCTCGTACTATCTACTCATTGAGTCCCACTGAGCTAACGCAGTAACCCCCCCCCTCATTGTGTACTCTTCGACCAACTCAATACCCTTTTTACGGCATAAGTCTCGAAATATCGCTCCGATCTCCCGTCTCAATATTGCAAATAGTACTTTCTTCCGATAATTAGGTACAAATACCACGTGGTACCTACAATAATGCTTCACGCTAGCTTGGCGTCACCAATCTCGTATATGACCCACTTTAAAAATTTGCTGATTCATGAAGACCATATTTTTTATTCTGAGCGTCGGAATGGCAGAGCACTGTCAAGTCTCGTCGCCACAGACGGTGATTCACCTATATATTAATTAATAGAATCTTGAAATCAATCTCTAAGATTAAGTTTGTAAAAATTTCATACATCTATTACTATAAGATTTCCAAGAGAGAATTTGGCTTAAAGGCCAAAGCTTAATAACAGGCTATATATAATCAATGACGGGTTTTTACTTGAAAAAAATTACAGCGAACTTATCTATATTAATTGCTTTAGCAATTTCCAGCTCTATCTCAGCTCAAGAAAGTCCAGAAGAGCCACTAGAAGTAAAGATGCCAGCAAAGGTCATGATGTTTGGAGTATTCCATTTCAGCAATCCTGGGCTAGACCTTATTAAATCAAGTCAGATTAACGTACTAAATAATGAGAGCCAGAGATATCTTAAAACACTTACCAGTGAACTTGGCAAGCAAAAACCAACCCACTTATTAGCAGAGTGTGAGCCAAGTGAACAAGATTTAATTAATGTGAAATATAAAAATTATATAGATGGGAAGCATGAGCTGAGCAGCAATGAAACAGAACAGCTTGGATTTCGAATAGCTAAAGCTGCTGAACTTCCCAATATAATTTGTTATGACGACCAGCAAATCCATAATAGGCAATGGACCACTAGAGCGTATATCGAAGCTGCTGACCCTGACAGATATAAAGAGCACACCAAATTTTTAAAAGAGTACAAAAAGAATACCGATGAAGAGCAAAAATACCTCTCACTAAGGGAGCTTTTAAAACTCACTAATGATGTCGAGTACGACAAAAAAAATATGAATCTGTCCATTAGGATCAATGATATAAAAGCAGGAAACATCTACTTAGGTGCTGAGGGCAATTCAAGTTGGTGGCATAGAAATTTCCGCATGTATGCAAATATACAGAAAGTAGCCCAACCCGGAACCAAGGTTATTGTTATCGGTGGTCAAGGTCATACTGCTATTATGAAAATTCTATTAAATTCAGACCTGCAGCGAAAAATCTGGGATGTTAACGGCTACCTCTAAAATTATACCATTAACTTACGCCACTATTTAAAAATAGTAACTTTTAATAATTCATGGGTGTGGATATCATGACACTACAAGGGAATGATATTCCACAACAATGAACCGACAACCAATAATAAAATCATTAAAAAATAATTTCGTTTATCTATATCAATTGAGAAGCTAGATCAATCAACTTAGACTTCGATTACTGATGAACATCAAAATCGGGTCTTTGACTGTTTCCGGGTAAATTGATCGGAAAATATTACCTTAGTTGATGTTTTTATTGTGATTTTACCCTTTAAATTTAATTTCGTTTTTGGATCTTCAGGGGTTCTGTTGCAAAGTTCGTCGGTCTTGCGGGCACCCCTGTATCTCAATTATAAGCACTGGGTCTGAATCTGCAGTTTTAGGTCTGTATCGTTGATCAACTTTAAAGGAACCCACTACCCGAAAGATATGATTCTGTATGCCGTATTCTTCTATGTCCGCTATGCAGTTTCCTATCGTGATCCGGAAGAGATTATGCAGGAACGTGGGGTTACTGTTGATCACGCCACCCTCAACCGATGGGTTGTAAATACGCCTCGCAAATTGCCGCAGAGGCCAGAAAGAAGAAGAGCTAGGTAAGTGCCTCCTGGCGTATTAACGAGACCTATATCAAAGTTAAGGGCAAGTGGGTATATCTGTATCGGGCAGTCGATAAATCCAGTGAAACTGTTGATTTCATGCTCTCAGAGATCCGAGATGAAGCCGCAGCAACACGTTTCTTTGAGCAATCCATAGGCATCAATGGGCTGCCAGAGAAGGTAGTCATAGAGAAATGCGGAGCCAATCTGGCGGGCCTGACCAACATCAATATCTACCTGTTCCTGATGGGATTCTGGCTATCATTCATTGATACTCTGCAGGTCAAATATCTCAACAATATCGTTGAACAGGACCACCGGTTTATCAAACGCATAACTAAGCCTATGATGGGCTTTAAGGCCTTCCATTCAGCGACTGCCACTCTCGATGGGATTGAGACTGCTCACATGATCCGAAAAGGACAGCTGGGGCAGGAAGGCATCCCAGTCTATCGCCAATTTATGGCACTCGCAGGATAACTGTGTCGAGGCCATAGATACGTTTCAGCCATACGGAAAGTTTGCGACAGAACCCAATCCAGAGCAACGCTGTGTGCGTGCTCAACGTGACGATGAGCTGAAGCCTGATATCCAGCGGGTCTACGAAGAAAACCTTCGCGTCTATGGTGCTCGCAAGATCTGGAAGCAGCTGAACCGTGAGGATGTAAAAGTCGCCCAAAGAAGCTGGCCTGAGCTAACAATTGCGAGCGAGTCTAGCCTTACCTCGAAATGTAATCATGTGTAATGGAAATTTAAGCCTAAAGTGTAACAGTTTGAACTCTGTCAACGACAATTACCCTTATTCGTAAGAGAATATAGTTATATTCTTGAATCACTATAAATATACCCTGGAAATAATAACGTATGGACTATGCAAGATGTGGCTCGCTTAGCGACCCTGCTCTACCCCGCATATCAACGAATTCTCCAGCGAAGAGCCTTAACCCAACTGAATGGTCTT
>NZ_JBGMEK010000149.1:0-5142 GCF_041447265.1 Microbulbifer epialgicus | reverse complement strand
GAAAATGAACAGGGAGGAATGTTCGTTCGAACTATTGGACTTGCGCGCGCCAATGTTAAGGTTAGCATGATGAATTCGGTTTACGACATGCGTCGATTTGTCAGTTTATACAGTTGAATTGCGCCCGCAGTATACAGAGTGGGATAAAATAGCTATGAGTTTTACTTGAAATTACTATAAAACACACTAACTATCAATATTTATTGAATAAGCTTAGCTTTACAACTAAAACTCAAGCATAAATTAGCACTCCAATGGTTCGTAAATTTATCTCAGAATTTATAGAGGTTCCCTTATGATGGATGATAATCTTTAGAGGTTGGTAAATGCCTGTTGTGATGGCGTGTTTTTATTAAGATTGTAAAAGGAATTTATTGTGAGCGTAAAAATGGAATTTTCATTTTCTTATTCAATCTTAGCTTGTGGAATTATTGCTTCTTCAAATGCTCTTTCTGTTGAATGTTACGATACTATATATACCCCAACGTTACTTTTGGAGGAGCTTAACCGCTCTTTGTCAGATTCCAATCCATATGCCCTGACCGTTGTTGGTCCCACTGGTAGTTTACGCATGCTCGGTGCAGGAAAACTTACTTGTATGTCGTTAAGTAGTGAAGGTGAGGCTGGAATACTCATAGAGGGCGTGTCTGCAAGCGTTATCAACGGTAAAATTGAATCCTGCCCTAATGGCGTAAGTGTCGAGGGGGTGGGTAGTCACACTATTTTGAACTCAAAGATAACTGATTTCATTGATAATGGAGTTGTTGTTTCGAGTAGCTATAATTTAATTACGGGGAGTGAGATAGTCGGTATTGGGTTGACTACAGGCCTTGCGGGGGTATTTATTAATCTTGAGGCAAATTACAACACTATAAGCAATAATTATATTAGCGCTTCAGGGAATGATGGAGTAACAGTAGATGGAAAATTCACAACTATAACCCTGAATAGTATTATCGATAATGATGATGACGGGATCAATCTAAGAGGGGAATCAGGTGGAGCAACGGTAAGCGGTAATTTTGTCACTCTTAATAGCAATGAAGGGGTCCAAATGACAAGCAATTCAAATTTGATCTCTGGGAACATTGTGGTTGAAAATGGTCTTATCGGAGTGCTTATAGGTGGTAGCAGTACAGGTAATATGGTTAACAATAATAGAGTCAATGAAAATCTCGATGATGGTATCGTTATTCTTACTGGCAGTATAGGTAACACTATCGAGGATAACACCGCCATGGATAATGGAGAAGATGATTTGCGAGACTCTAATGAAAATATGCTATGTACGAATATGTTAAACGCCTGGAGTAATAATGACGTGGGCGCTGGAGGAACCTCTAACCCTCCTTGCCTAAAAGACCTGTAAATCGTACTCCTCAGTTGCTATTTTTTTCAGAAAAATACAACTGGGGATAACCTCAATTATTTGGACAAAATGGAAAATATTGTCTGTAACTCTAATCTATATAATCCTGAATACTTTTAGCTAAAAACATGTTGTGCACGGAAGCTTGTAACACCTTCCTTATGGATATTCCAGTTCAGATAAAATGTATGCTGTCTTTTTTCAAGAATTTAATGTATCTCTTAATATTTGAATGAATTTTTGTACTTTTGCTGGGGGAGTTATTGAATAATGATGCATATAGTGAATGGGAGTTGAGGCTACTAACATCACTTTCTCCAGTAAGCCGCTATTAACTCCTTGTGTTGTTGTGATATCAGGCAGCCTGGCGAGCCCGGCCCCCAACTCGGTTAACTGAATAATATCGTGTAGTGAATTGCAGCGAATTTTTGGCATTACTCGTAGCTTCACGTCTTTTGTCAAATCATATAGCACAGGTATACCCTGCCAATCATTGGCGATATGATCCCAATGAAGCAGCTCCATGAGGTCTTCGGGAATGCCGCCCTTCTCATCGATATACCTTGGGCTGGCATAGAGGCTCTCCCGGAGCACACCGAGTTTGGAAACTTTAGCGGATTGCATATCCAGGCTACCTACCCGAATCGCCAAATCTATCTGTGATTCAATCAAGTCCATTGGAGAGTCATCAGCCAGTAACCGTACACAAAGTTGAGGATGAAGCGCTCTCAGTTTGGATATGGTGGGCACAATTACGGGGCCGCACAGAGCAAGAGGGGTCGTTATGGTAAGTGTGCCCGAAATCTCTTCACTTGAGCGTTTTATATCACTCAGGGCAGTGTCGTAGATGTCCCTGATTTCACGACAGTGCGTATAGAAATGGGTGCCAGCCTCAGTCAGTGAGAGTGAACGGGTGCTTCTATAGAGTAGCCGGGTTCCCAGATCGCTCTCCAAGCGTGTGACTGCCTGGCTAACTGCCGATTTTGTGCGCGCCAAGTGATCAGCAGCTGTAGTAAAACTGCGTGATTCAACTACAGCCACGAATACCTGCATATCTTCAAGACTTGGCTTCACTGTTTAACTTCCCTAAACATTGATTTGATTCAATAGGGGTTTATCACAAGCAAGCATCTGGAGCAAACTATGTGCACAGCGTCAATACTTGATGAGTGAAACGAGGAGTTAGATATGGGTACGGGATTGATCGAGAAAACTCAGGCCGCCAGCGAGTTATGGAAGTCCTTTTTCAACAAGGGAGATGCCGTTGGCTGTGCCTCTATGTATGAACAAAATGCACATATGTTTGCCCAGCCTTTTGGCTTGTTCCAGGGACGCCATCAGATTGAAGCTTTCTGGCAGAACCTGATAGCCCAGGGGTTTACGGATGTGAGCTATACGGATATCAACATTGAGGCAGTCGATAAAAGCTCTACAGTTTTATCCAGTAATTGGAAGATGAACAATGCACAGGGAGTGATCACCCGTGAACTTTGGGTACTCCAAGATGATGGTTCTATGCGCTTGCGTGAGGATCACTTTGAAGTCGTTGATCCCAGTGACAAGTGAGGGGGGTGTAGTATGCATGAAGCTTGGGCCGCTTTCACTTGGGAAAAAACAGATGAACAATACAATCCCACGCTGTGGACGAGGCGTTTACCGACTGAAGAGTTACTACCAGCCCATGTTGAGATTACTAGTGGCCGTAGCGACACTTACCGCCGTAAGGTCAGTGACGGACTTCAAACCGTATGCTTTGGCAAGGGAGATTTCGTCGGCTCAATGGATATATTTAGGCCAGCTAATGTAGCTGACAATGCGCCTATCTTGGTCTATATCCATGGGGGATGGTGGCAGTGGTTTTCGAAGGAGCAATTTTCATACCTGGCTGAGCCCTTTAATAAAAAGGGAATCGCAGTCTATATGCCGGGTTATCGCATGGCCCAGGAGTGGGACTCTGAAAGCCCCATGGAATCTATTGTTACGCAGCTGCAGTGGGCCATGGTTTCCGTATTTAAAGAGGCTGAAAAGAAAGGCGCCTCTAAAGTTTACTTAATGGGGCACTCAGCCGGTGGACATCTGGTTGCTGTGCTCCATCAGATCGACTGGAGGAAATTTGAGGTTTCTAATGTAACAATTAAGAAATTGAAAGGGGTATTCTCATTGGCTGGCCTTTTTGATATTCGACCGTTAGTGAATAGTTTTGTTAATGACACGATACAGTTTTCAATGGCATCGGCAGCCAAAGTGAGTCCGCAATTACTAACAGTCTCTGAACGTCATTCTCCTTGCCCCTTACACTTAATCGTTCCTGAATTTGATACACCGGAATTCTTTCGGCAAACGAAAGAGTATCAGGAAAAATTACTGAAGGCCGACTGGCCTTGTCATTTTATATTAGCTAATAACCGGGACCACCTTGACCTTATTGAAAGGTTGTCCAATGATAACGATGAAGTTCTTGAGTATATTTTACTAAATATGAATTGATGAGAATAGTAATAGTTTTTAATTAGAAAACTTTTTGTTGAATTCAAGCGTAGATCGCAGCTTACACATCCGGGTATAAATTAATCGGAGAATTGTCCAAAGTGTGATTTAATTCAATAAGTTTTTCTGAAGGACTTCTTGTATAGCATGCAGTTTAGATGCTTCAGTGCAAAACAATATCGCAATATTTCCTTGGTAGCGGTTAATCGTAGGTAATCCTAATAGTTTGCTTGTATGATAGATACGTGGCTGCCTTGACCTGTTGCTAATCTCACAATATATGAAAGACCTACGCTTGCCATACAGTTTTTGTTAATTTTTCATTATTAAGTTTGTAGCAATTTATTAGATGGGCGTTAAATTGATGTATTGTAAACTAACACTCTTACTGTTGACCTTAGTTTCCATTCAATCTTTCGGATATTCGGGATTCCCTAAAGAATTTCAGGATAAATGGACAGTCAATAAAGACTTGTGTGATAAATATCTGAACCCTAGTAGCTTAGTTATATCTGAGGGTGAAGTTTCTTTTTGGGAGTCAATAGGAATAGTTAAATCAATCAGCAAACAAGATGAAAGTCTAAATGTCCATTTCCATATGGAAGGGGAAGGGCAGAGGTGGATTTCTGAAGAAACTTATACATTAAGTCGAGATGGAAAGGTTTTAATGCGCTCAGCAGAGGAGTACTTTTTTAAGTATGTACGCTGTATAAAATAGGTTGAGACAATATGGAACTTAATAAATCGGCATCACAACTACGATGTTCATCAGGGGAAGAAGCGATAAAAATTGCACAGAAAGTGAACGAGGTTCAATCGTTTATTGAACGCCCAGTGTATTGAGTTGATGCAGATAAAAAATTCAGAGTCGGATCTTGAAATTGGACCGGGAAACGGTGCTTTTTGCGATGATATTGTAAACGCTGCTAGTAGTGTGACATATACTGGCCTAGTGGTCCATGCGGTTAATTCTGTAACGTGTAGTAGTTCAGACTTGATCTGACAGTTACCGGTTTTTCAGAAGGTGCTTTGTCAGGTCAAATTCAGTTTACGAGTTTTTCCTTCCAGATGCTTTTTCCATCTTCAAGTGTTGCCATCGGAGTGCGGCCACAACACTTTTTACCCTGATGGGTACGGTCATTATTGTAATATGTGAGCCATTCGTCCAGATCCTTTTGTAACTCTTCTATTGATCCATAGATCTTCCGGCGTAATGAAGGCTGGTAGAACTCTTGTAGAATGGTTTTATGGAAGCGCTCACAGATGCCGTTGGTTTGTGGATGCCT
>NZ_JBGMEK010000148.1:0-5336 GCF_041447265.1 Microbulbifer epialgicus | reverse complement strand
TGAAAACCTTTTTCGCTAACGGGTAAATTGAGACCCACCTTCGGCGGCCACCGAAGGCCTTGTTTATCACAGTTCGCTGCAGCGCCGGTTCATAAAAGACCGATAACAAGTATGAACGTGATAAGCACTCACTAGGCATAACTCGAATAGTCATGTGGGCCTTGAGCCCGAATAGCAAGGCGGAGATAGCTTATCTTATGGAATCTCAAGAGATCAATGTCGGTGTCGATACTAGCAGCAAACAGCTCGATATCTTTGTGAGACCAACTGGCCAATTCTTTAGTGTTACCAATGATAAGGATGGTATTAAGGACGCCATTAAACAACTGCAACCCCTTAAACCCAAAAGAGTACTTATCGAGTCCACCGGAAGGCTTGAACTAGAGTTTGTCTGTGCTGCTCACAAAGCGGGACTGCCGATTGTTGTTTGTAATCCTTCGCAGGTAAGAAACTTTGCAAAGTCAGCGGGGCGACTCGCCAAAACTGACAAGCTGGATGCTGTCGACATTGCTCACTTTGGGGAGGCAATGAAGCCGAGGTTATCGTCAATAAAATCTGAAAAATTAAGGAATATCAGTGACTTACTGGTTGTAAGAAGCCAGTGCTTGGAGATGAGTACAATGCAAAAGAACCGTCTCAAGCGAATGCCTAAATCTGTACACAAACCTATTCAAGCCATATTGAAAATCATCAAAAAAGAGTTAGAAGGAATCGATAAGCAGCTTGATAAACTCGTCAGCAGTATTGCCGAGTGGCGACAAAAACGTGACCTATTGTTAAGCGCTAAAGGGGTCGGAAATGTATTGGCCTACACCCTGATGAGCGAATTACCTGAATTGGGGAAACTGAACCGAAAAGAGATTGCTGCACTCGTTGGTATCGCCCCTATGAATCGAGATAGCGGGAACTTTCAAGGTAAACGCTATATTCGTGGTGGGCGGCATCGTGTGCGCACGGTCCTGTTTGTTTCCATCATGTCAGCTATCCAGTGCCACCCTAAATTAAAGCCAATGTATAAACGCTTAGTCGACGCTGGCAAACCTAAAAAAGTCGCTCTCATTGCCTGTATGAGAAAGCAACTTACCATCCTGAATACCATGGTAAAAAACAACACATACTGGGATGAAAATATGACTTAAAAGCTTGACGAAGAACCATAGTCACTTGATAAAGTTGTACTTTATTTCATTTCTTTCGCAAAGAAAGCACTGGCCTTTTTTAGGGTTTCCTTCTCCATACGCAACTGCTTGATTTCGCGTCGCAATCGATCCAATTCAGCACGCTCGCCGGCATCCAGCCTTACTCCGCTCTCTTCCAGCTTCAGCTCTTTTATCCAGCGTCGCAGATTGTTAGCAGTGATTCCTACAGCCTCGGCAGCTGTAGGAATCGAGTATCCTTGCTCGGAGACTAGGGCTACGGCGTCTTTCTTGAATTCCGGCTTGAAATGCCGACGTGTACCTTTTGTTGTCATACTTCACCTCGCTTGGCAGTTTTACCATCTTAGTGAAGTGTCCGGAAGGATTAGACCACTACAATACTGCTAAGCTCAAATATCTGGTGGTGGTAAAGTCATTGCAAAAAAAGAAAATATTGTTAGTATTCTGGCCTCATTTCTTGTCGTGGCTAATGGGTTAATTAACATGAAGCTTATTTCTATTAATGTCTCTAGAAAAGTATTATGCCTGTATAAGAGTAAGACGGTTACTACAGGAATTTTTAAAAAACCCACTCAAGAGAGTATTCTTGTTACTAAAACTAATCTTGAAGGAGATGAACAAGCCGACTTGAAGCACCATGGTGGTACAGATATGGCAGTGTATGCATATTCGTATGATCACTTCTCCCGATGGGAGGAGCAACTGGGGAGAAATGAAATCAAATATGGATCTTTTGGTGAAAATCTCACTGTAGAGGGACTTCAAGAACAAGAAATTTTTATTGGGGACCGTTTTCGCCTGGGTAACACCATTCTGGAGGTCAGTCAACCTAGGATTCCTTGCTTTAAACTCAATATGGCTTTAGATAATGACTTGGCAGTTAAAATACTCACAAATAGCTTTAATTCAGGAGTATATTTTAGAGTTATTGAGGAAGGATATATCGAAAAAGGAGATATTTTTCACAAGATAGCCTCTCACCCTAACTCTATCAGTATACACTCTTTGTTCTGGGCACTATTTGATAAGGGGTTTTCTGAATCTCAACAAATACTTCAGATGGCAAGCAGATTAATACCATTATCACAAGTGTGGAAAGATAAAGCTGCGAAAAGGCTCGCCTAATATTAATTAGGGAGGGATGCGCTTCAAGCTGTAAGACAGTTAATACTTAGAAGACGATGTAAGAATAAGTGTAGGTTGTATTGCATCAACTAAACAGAAAAAAATTATTGTTTATGAAACGAAAAAAAACAAGCAGATTAGCTTGAGAAGCTATTAATTTAATCAAATAAAAATTTAAAATACATTATGTAGCAGCGGTGACAGAGCTCCTGATGAGTCTTAAATGACATATGTATCAAGTGTCAAAAATATATAGAATAGATATGGTTAAGCTGAAAGATAATAAACATTGTTGTTTAACTTTAGTGGTCGTATTGGCATAGTATTCGAACTGTAACACTTCGAATATATAGTAAATTAACTAATGAGTAAAATTTAATCTTCTTATGGGCACCTCTAAAAATTTCGCTTTCCTGAATTTTATCGCCTTGAAGCTCCCATGAATCTCTGTTGACGGATGCCAAAAAAATAATTTATAGAGGTGCCTTTATGTATTTATTAGATAGACTGTGTTTAACTCTGTATAGCTTTCCAAAATTCTGTTATTGATTTTATTAAAGGTTGTAGTTGAGGTTATTTAGTGCAAAAAGAATTTTCACAAATGTGGCGTAGCTCTACGCATGAAAGTATAGAGCTTTTTCATGCATATTTTCGTAATTTTAATTTTAATAAACACTGGCATGATGAATTGGCTGTCGGAATTATTCAATCAGGTGCCGAAAAGCTAGATTATCGAGGTCAAACTGAAATCATTCCCCAGGGAGATATTGTTGCCATAAATCCGGGTGAAGTACATACAGGGTATACCGGTAGTGAGGAGGGATAGCACTACCGGATGTTTTACTTTGATACAAAGCTTGTCGAGGAGATATTATTTGAGCATAGAAGCCAAGGTAGAGCTATTGCCCCGTATCTAAGAGAGCCAGTTATTCATGATCCAGAGCTTTTCCAGCAACTCTTACGACTTCATCGTAGTTTTGATGAAGGTGAACTACGGCTAGCAACAGATAGCCAGTTAATCTTGGTGATTACCAAGCTCTTTGCTAATCATGGTGATCAAAGAGTATACCCTAATAGTATTGAAGATAAAGTTAAAGCAGAAAAATTAGAGATTATATATGTGCACACTGGAAGAATAATATAAAATTAGATGAAGTATGCCAGCTTGCAGAAATGAGTCAATATCAGTTGATTCGCTGCTTCAATAAAGAATATGGTATACCTCCGCATCAATTCCTAATTCTTTACAAAACCCACCAAGCACGTCTCCTACTTCGACAGGGTCTCAGTATCACACAAGTAGTTACTGATTGTGGATTTTATGATCAAAGTCACTTGAGTAGAAATTTCAAAAAAACGTTCGGGATAACACCGGGACGCTACCTAAAAGTCCTATAGCGAAATTTTGTACAAGAATTCATAGGTACACATACTGTATAGTTTCTCCAAGTATTATTTACTATGAATTTTGACCTAAGCTCTTATGGTTTTTGACAGGTGAAATAGGAGATCTTGATGAGTATGGAGTTTGTTATTACATGGTTGGCCGTGATGCTCCCTCTTATTTTCAGTCCAGGCCCCGCAAATGTTACGTTTGCAGCAGCAGGTGCTAGTCTTGGTGTTAGGCAATCATTACCGCTACTAGCTGGCATTGACTTTATTTTTATACTCAAGGGGTTTGTTGTAGGCTTTGGCTTAATGACATGGTTTATAGACTACCCAGTAAGTTTGAGGGCTCTTCAAGTTTGTGGCGTGATTTACTTGGTCTATTTGGCATATAGTTTTGCAAAACCTTCGAAACTACAAGGGCAGAGCGGAGTACCCAAAATCTCCATCTGGAACGGTATGGTGATACAAATCTTGAATGTTAAAGGCTGGATTATCACATTTACTATGTTCTCAGTATTCGCTCCTAACTTAGAAACTGAATCTGCAGTGTCCATTCTGACCCTTATCGTCATGATGGCGATTCTAAATATATCAACACACTTCTGCTGGATTGCCTTTGGAGGATGGTTAGGTAAAATTTCAGCTAATAGAAAAAGTCAAAAAATGCGAGGCATGTTTTTTCTTTAAGCCTACTCACCGTTGCGGTTTGGTTGGCAATTGATAGTATAGGTGAATTTACAATAAACACCTAACATTAGTGTGAGAAATGATTTATATACTGATTAAAATCAACTCCCAATAATATCAACTCCCAATAATATCAAATTCCAATTTAAAGAGATGCCATTGTTTTGTTTTCCTCTTACTAGAAAAAATTAATTGATTCATTTTGACCTAGATTGATTACCATTAAAATATTCCGTAAACGAATATTTATGAGGGCAGAGTTTTATGTACTACTCAATGTGGTTTAATGATAATGCTAGTTAAACAATCACAATATTATACACCGAATAATCACCCATAATCTTGATATAGATATATCAAACCTATTAAATGGGTGTTTTACGGGGGCAAAGCAAATATTTCAGGTCATATTTTCATTCTGGTAACAATGCTGCCCATTTAAATTAAATTTACTATGGCCTTTGATAAAAATTGAAATATTTTTCTTTTTTTAAATTAATCTTGCTTGGTTTGCGGATAAACTTAGTGAAGGATTCTTGTAACCGCAAGAGACATAAATCAGGGTGAGATTTAAATGAGATTAGGCGATGTGATTTGGGGACTCCTCACCCGGGTATCTACAGCTCTTCAAATTGCCTCATATAAAACCATTAAAGTTTCAACTCTAGAAACCTCCTTCAGCAGATCAAGCTGCTCGCGAATCTGATAAACCCTAGAAACAGAATTGGCTTGTACATAAACCAGCCAGTCCATATCCCCAGCAATCGCTTGACAGCGCGACACCTCTGGAATGTCTCTTATGTAAGGTATTATATCATCACAACTTGTACAACGATGTGATATAAAAAAATATGCACACACTTCTCCTTTTTCAGGATCAGCTAGTGGTCCATGCGGTTAATTCTGTAACGATTGTTTTGCACGCTCTACGGAAGCCAAGATTTGACCGGCGGGCTTTGTCCATTTAAATGGCTTTGC
>NZ_JBGMEK010000147.1:0-5366 GCF_041447265.1 Microbulbifer epialgicus | reverse complement strand
AGGCATCCACAAACCAACGGCATCTGTGAGCGCTTCCATAAAACCATTCTACAAGAGTTCTACCAGCCTTCATTACGCCGGAAGATCTATGGATCAATAGAAGAGTTACAAAAGGATCTGGACGAATGGCTCACATATTACAATAATGACCGTACCCATCAGGGTAAAAAGTGTTGTGGCCGCACTCCGATGGCAACACTTGAAGATGGAAAAAGCATCTGGAAGGAAAAACTCGTAAACTGAATTTGACCTGACAAAGCACCATCTGAAAAACCGGTAACTGTCAGATCAAGTCTGAACTACTACAAATAAGGGCACCAGCCTTGCGGCGTAAGTCAGAATATTGATCTACACGCCCACCCACAATAGACGATGCAGCCGCTATAGCATCCGCCATTCCCAGATTCATCCCCTTGCCGCCCACCGGTGAATGACAATGGGCAGCATCCCCTGCTAATAAAATACGGTTTTTGCGGTAGGTTTCAGCCTGCCTTATTAAGATTTGAAAAGTAGCTGTTCGCCGAACCTTCTCAACATTTAACGGCAATCTCATTGTTGCCAGGGCATCTTCCGTGGAAGATGCAATACGTGCCCGGTGCTTCTCGATTGGCAGGATAAGGGTGAACTGATTGTCTCGTCCATAAAGGTCCAGGGTAATTTCCTCAGGATCAAAATCCCCAATCAAATCCACATCCGCTATAGACCATTTGCCAGGAAGATCCGCTCCTGGGTAATCAATGTGAAGTTGCTTTCGAGTTGTGGAACCTACCCCATCAGCAGCAATGATCCAATCGAATTCACTATTAGATCCATCTGAAAAGTGGGCTTCTGCCTTATCGGTAGTCGAGGCTACTTTCGTCACAGAAAGACCGTATTCAACCTTACTGAATCACCCCGGGTTTTTCAGAGGCAATTTTATTTGAGTCATGCCGCTTGGGCAGACTCGATTTGCTGATAATACAGGTTTTCGTATTCGGCTGGAGGCATATCGCCAATTGACCCTAGAATGCGTCTATGGTTAAACCAGTCGACCCAGGTCAAGGTTGCGTGCTCAACCTCATTCAACCCTTTCCAGGGTCCTGCTCTGTGAATGATTTCCGCCTTGAATAAACCGTTAATGGTTTCTGCCAGTGCGTTGTCGTAGGAATCCCCGACGCTGCCGACTGACGCCTGGAAGCCCGCTTCAATAAGCCGCTCGGTATATCGGATCGACAGGTACTGACTACCTCGATCACTGTGATGGATAACGCCGCGGGGCTTACCTCGTGCCCACAGTGCCTGCTCCAGAGCATCAAGCACAATCTCGGATTGAAGGCTCTTTAACACGCGCCAGCCAACAATGTAGCGGGAGAATACGTCGACAACGAATGCGACATAAACAAAGCCAGACCAGGTTGCAACATAGGTTATGTCGGCCACCCAAAGCTGGTTGGGGCGCTCCGCCGTAAACTCGCGATTCACCAGATCCAGCGGCTTGTCAGACAGCTCATCCGGGATAGTCGTAACACAGCGTTTGCCTCTTCGGACGCCTTCTAGCTGCAGCACCCTCATCAACCGTTCAACTGCGCATCGGGCGACTTTTACATCCTCACGGTTAAGCTGCTTCCAGATCTTGCGAGCACCATAGACGCGATGGTTTTCTTCGTAGACCCGCTGGATCTCAGGCTTCAGCTCATCATCACGTTGAGCACGCACACAGCGTTGCTCTGGATTGTCCTGCAGATGCTTGCAGCGGTAGTAGGTCGACGGTGCAATCGGCAGAACCTCACAGATTGACTCGACACCGTGCGCCTCACGCTCCTGGTCAATGAATGCCACCATTACTTCGGTTTGCGGTCGAGCTCCGCCTGGGCGAAAAAAGCGGCTGCCTTGCGCAAAATTTCGTTAGCACGCTTCAGTTCGCGGACTTCGCGTTCCAGCTCTTTAAGGCGGGCCGCATCACCACTGGTGGTGCCGGACTTAGTGCCGTTGTCGACTTCCATCTTGTTGACCCATGCTCGTAGAGTCTCAGGTGTACAGCCGATCTTGGAAGCGATAGATGTAATCGCTGCCCAGCGTGATTGATGCTCATGCTCGCCGGTCAACACCATGCGAACTGCGCGTTCCCGTACTTCGGGGGAGTATCCAGGTCGTTTGCTCATAGGCTAATTCTCTCAAGAAACTTAGCCTCCGAGAAACCCGGGGTGATTCATACCCCCCTTTTCCAAAAGCGCATCGCGTAAAATAGCTTCTGTGCGATTCTGCGGAAGCCCAAGGGGCACTCTACTTTTAAAATCGTTTCCGCTATTATCCAAATAAGCCAAAGTCCTCTCATTGCGCAGAATATGTATTTTTTTCAGCGGCATGGCTTCAGCAAGGAAGGCTTCTGCTACACCTAAACTGCTTAGAGCATCAATTGTTGCAGGCATAATGCCCACAGCACGCGAAAGCTCAGACGGCGCAGTCCTTTGCTCGATAATTCGACAGCGAACCCCCATGGAAGCTAAAGTAGCTGCAGCGGTTAACCCAGTTGGACCCGCACCGATGTTTAATATATCCATATCTGAGCGCTACAATGAATTGAGTTTTGCCGCAATTTCCACTATCCACCCCAAAGAAGGTATCGCCTGCTGGATTCCCAAGACAGTGATGATCATAAGCTTAGGCGATATTCCCTTGGGCAGGACTCCTTGCCAGTTAAAAGAAACAGTCGTAACTCAGTAGGGTGCGTGGCGGTACAGTTCGTCAAACCTTAAGAGAGCTCTCCAACTGCCTAAATTGCCCCTGAATCATCGCTTTCTCCTGCAACACAATACGATTTTCATCCGCCAGTTGTTCCGCTTGATCTCTAACAGAAGCCAGTTCCGATTCCAGCTTCCCTACTGACTGATGCTGTAGCTGAGTTTCTTTAGTTAGAGCTGAGTTATCACTTTGCAGGCGGGTCACCTGATTCCGCAGCTCAGATACCTCTGCGGCCCTTGCACTCTCCAATTTATCCTGATCTTCAGCCTTCCGCTTAAGTTCCTCCATTGCTACTTGGGCAGCTCCAATCTGTTCACGTAGATCCTGTTTCTTACGATTCACTTCTGCCAGCAACGCCTGGCCTTGGTTATATAGCAGGCCTTGCTCACTTAACTTGCGCTCAGCCAGAGCCAACTGCTCGGTGAGTGTGGTCACCTGGCCTTTTAACTGCTCACTGGCAGAGCGAAACTGATCACGCTCATGCTGACGATCACTGGCAGTTCGCTGTTGAAAGTGTTCAAAGTGCTCGCGAATATCGCGATTCTCGTGCTTCATTTCCTGTATAGCTTCTTTCTGTTCCTGGATGCGGACATTGGCCTCTCCCTGCTGGTATTCACTCTTCTCCAGGGCCTTCTGAGTTTCTTCCAGGGCCTGTTTAAGCCGCCGCTTTTCGGTCTCTGCAATGGTCAACTTCTGTTCAAGTTCACGGATATTGGCTGCCTGCTTTGATGTAGCTTCCTTAGCCTCAGCGAGCTGATCAGAAATCGACTCTTCCTGTGCCTGAAATTTCTGCTGCACCTCTTCAACCCGCTGGTCCGCTTGCCCCTGGATGCGCTGGTGCAGCCCTTTCAGTGCTTCCACTAGGTCCCTGGGGAGGCCACTGATATCCATATCGTTTGCGATCTCACTACGCCAGCGCTTTAGCAGAGGCGCGATAGTACTTTTACTACCTGTTCCCAGTTGGGATCGCACCCGATCCACAGTGGGCTCCTCTCCACGGTCTTTAATCGCCTTGGCAGCCTCAACAATATCGAAATAAGTGACTCCTGCACGTGCCATTAGCTTTCCCTCAGATTATTTCGTTTTAAATTACATAATACGTAATATTACATAATATATAAAAATAGACCAACTCTTGAATTACCGTCGCTAACCTTTGATAATGATTCTTATCGAAGGTTATAAATAGCTAGAAACCTATATTTAACGTACCCCTAGTACAAACAACGGTTCTTAAGGTGTCTTGAAAGACATGGAAATACATCCCTCCCCTTTCAGAAAAACCCAGGCAAAAGCTAAATCTCCCAGTGCAACTGGGCTATCTGGTACACCACTGTCGGAAGAGGACATCCAGAAATATTTACGTGCTGCCACATCAGATAGCACTCGTAAGGCTTACCGCTCAGCCATTCGTCAGTTCGAGAAGTGGGGTGGCAGGTTACCTACTGACAGTCACTCGCTGGTGACCTACCTTTTAAGTCGCGCCGAGCAATTGAATTCGCGCTCGCTAGATTTGCACCTCACCGCCATTGGGCAATGGCACCTCTACCAGGGAATCCTTAATCCGGTTGCAGATCCATTGGTTCAAAAAACTATGCGCGGCATCCGGCGCACTCATGGCAAACCCAAACAGAAAGCTAAAGCCCTGAGCCTTCAGCATATTGCCGCAATGACGCGTTACTTGCGCTCCCAGCCTGACTCCAAAAAGAAATCACGGGATCTTGCTCTGGTAATGGTTGGATTCTTTGGGGCCTTTCGGCGTAGCGAGTTGGTCGCAATCCAGGTAGAGGACTTAATCTGGGAAGAGGAAGGTCTAATTGTGCTTCTGCCAAAGTCAAAGACCGACCAGGACGGAAAGGGTATGATGCGCGCCTTACCTTTTGGTAATCCTGAAGCCTGCCCGGCGAGCGCGCTGAAAACCTGGCTGGAAATAAGTGGCATATTGAAGGGGCCTGTGTTCCGCGCGGTAAACCGCTGGGACACGGTGCAGGCAAGGCAGTTAAATCCCACCGCGATCAATGACCTCCTAAAAAAGCTTGGCTCGGCCTGTAACTTTGAGTTTGTCGACGAAATCAGCAGTCACAGCTTTCGCCGCGGCCTCTCCACATCTGCTGCGCGAGAAAAAGTTGGGTTTGAGCAGATTAAAAAGCAAGGCGGTTGGAAAAGTGATGCAACGGTATGGGAGTACATTGAGGAGGGACAGCAGTTTACCGACAACGCATCCGCTCCCCTGATAAAAAAGATGGCGGACTTACTATAGCTGTAATACCACAGCCCCAGAGGCGGCGCTTATTCCAATATTGCAACAATACTGCCGACCAACCTAATTACTAAAGTAACGGAAGGGAATACACTTCACCCGCGGCCCGTATGAGTCATAAGTGCCAATTACGAGCATACCGGGATGCATTCACAGCGTATCATGAGAGAAGTGTATTCTTTACTTCCAGCCTATACATTTGCGAATGATTTGCTACCGCTTACCATGTGTCTTGTTAAAGATTGCCTCCCACTCTTGGTCAAACCCAGCAGGGATCGTTGAGGAACTTTTTTGGAAAAACAGAACACCTACATTGGCTTCATGTAGTGGTCTAATCCTTCCGGACACTTCGCTAAGATGGTAAAACTACCAAGCGAGGTGAAGT
>NZ_JBGMEK010000146.1:0-5449 GCF_041447265.1 Microbulbifer epialgicus | reverse complement strand
CGGATATTTTACTTACGTTTTGGAAGGTGGATTTAGTCCGAATCGCCCCGTAAACCCTCATTACACCGTGCTGGAGGCAAGTGATTGGTTTTTTTTCAGGGCCGACTAAGTATGTTGATCTTAAAGCGACGGACAGGTGAACTTCTAAGGATTGGAGCAAATGTCTCAGTCACAGTGCTGGAGGTTAAAGGCAATCAAGTGAAGATAGGCATAAACGCACCCAAATCACTCCCCATCCACCGTGAAGAAATCTATGTGCGGATCAAAAAGCAGAAGAGAGCAAAGGCCTGAATATCCTAAAAAGGGTAGGGCGACTTGAGGCACCCAATAATTGAAAAACTGAATTCCAAACAGAATCATTGCGCCTCTGTTCGTTAGGCGATATACGCGCTCTGATTCGAATGCCTCTTGGGTGCCAAAGGTGATTTGGTAGTGAGTTCGGAGCGGCCATGCCGGTGTCTTGGAGATATTAAACAAGCAGCCCCTCTTAGCCGACTGGAGGAGAGGGTAAGCAAGCCTTGTCAGTCCCATAAGACGAGTACTCATTGCTTGTTTTGACCCTCCATATGAATGTTGCCGAGCCCACCAGCTGCTGAAAGCGGCTTTCAGAGTCGCACTAGAGATAGAGCCTAGGCTCTGCCAAGATAACTAGCCTTTCGATGATGGAGGAATATTTCCATCAATGCCCTCTAGCTCTAGTGAGCCGAGTCAGCGACCAATCCAGCTGCCAACAACGGATGTTCCACTTTTGACGGAATCTGTATTTTGGTTTTTCCGCTCCTCGCAGCCCATTCTTTCCTGGATGGAGCCTCAAGCGGCCCGCCTACCCAGCAAAGTGCCCCTCCGCACCTCTAGCCTTCAACCCCTCACGCTTTTTTGAACCTGAGTAACCAGAACCTCCCCAGACTAGTTACCGCCACTTATAAAGATGGCAGCAGTAGAGAACCTATTGACACCGTATGACAAAAATTGGGAAGTCAGTAAGTTTGAGGAAGAAAGGCGAGTGAAGGTGCAGCGTATCGACCTGTGTTTATAAGGTAGTGAAGTTGAGCCATACAGCTTTCGGCGGGGCTATACCTGGTGATGTGGAGCATACCGTGCGCATGGGGCTGTGGGTTAGGGGGCTGTCTGGAGGACCCAAGTGGATGGCTAGCCAAAACCCCCAGATCACCGGTTTTGAGCCAAGCAGAGAGATCGGTATTGAGTAAAAAATATACAGCTGTGCACTCTATAATAAAGTTCAGCAGCAGCTTCTCATATTTATTGGTAAAAATCAGTAACTCATTGATATTTAACGGGTTCCCAAATATAGATAACTTCTTGATTCCTCCAGTTTCTTTTCGTCACAAACAGCAGCACGTACGCCCGGCAAAAGGTGCCGGGCTGGACGGCCTACATGCCGCTTCGCTTTGCTTCGGTCGCCTGTATTCTTTCCTTCTGACCCAGTAGTAAAAAGTAGGGATGACTTTTTCGATATATTTCTACCTGAAATTTCTGCTCCAGAATGGCATGGGCGTAGCCTAAATCTGCTAAACGATAGTCTGGTTACTGGTGGTATCGTTGTTGTCGGCCCCCCGTTTAATGTCATACACAAAAACTGCTCTAAAACTCCGGTGAATGTTAGAGAGTTTCAAGAGGCGGTAATATCAATAATTACGGCCAGCATCATTGAAAATGGTGGTAAGCAAATTATTCAAGTGTGAAATACATCACAATCCGCAGTAGTCGCTCCCCTTGGTCGTTAGGAAAGTCAAAACGTTACGCTTACTGTATTGTCGAAGTGGCTAACTGTTCGGCCGTGCATAATTCTATAGCGGCTATGGCGATTCCGGGTGAGTAATTATTTATTAGGAATAATACGGCTGGGCTGGCAAGGATGGCCAGCTCGCGCACTATGTGGAGAGTGCCAGCTACTGGAAAATTTTTTTCGCAAGTCTTCAGCAAATTACTGAAGACTCAAGCACCCATTAGGCTCAGGTAGTGGGCAGACGTTGGGGCTTTGGATGGCGTTTATTGGGATAGCCGCATTAATTAGTACTGCTGTCTCTATTTTTTTGTTTGTCTGGAGTGGTTAAAGAAGAAAAAGTTTTGGAGGAGTAGGAAAGGGTGAAATACAATACTTCTGACAGTTTTAGTCCAATAACTCTTAGGTCTGTAGCTCTATAAGGATATTTATCACAACTTGGGTCTACCCAAGACATGCGACAAATACTGATTAATAAGGCACAGGTCTTGCCTTATCAGGGGTTGGCTCTTAAAAACTGTCTGAAGTATTGTTTTATCTCATAATGTATGTAATGGATTGTAATTTTGAAAAAACTGAATATAAAAAACCCTCTGTACAGGGCCGTGTTGAAAAATTCTATCGGTGGTATCACTTTAATTTGCACATCAGGACTGGCCCAAGCAGAAACGATTAGTACAAAAATAGACCTAGGTGCACCATATCCCTTTAGAATGGAAGATGGAATTGAATACGAGATAGATGTAGATGTTGGTTATCAATTCGATACCATTGAAAAAATTTGTATCAACACTGAGGTTAAAGGTGCAGATGCCTCCTCAGTATCTTATGAGGTTGAAGCTGAGCCTACATATCCTTTCACTTTCCCTACCAGTTTAAAGGCTACACAACTTCTCAGTTATAGCGTCGTTATTTCAACTCCAGAAAACCCCAATCCTGAACCAGAGGTGGGAGATATTAGCTTTTGTGAAGAGCAAAATGGTGTTTTGTTGAAAAACTTTCTGGATAGTGACGGTAAATTTACGCTCAGTGTGTCAGGTGGTTATGTGGAGTTCTGGGACGTTGAACTGGTTGTTGAAGGTGATATCTCTGACACTCAGTTATCGATTGTAATTGATGAACCTGCCGAGTTCTCAGTCCCTTCTTATGGAGGAAGAGTCAATTATGATGCGAGTATTCGTAATTTAGACTCTACGCAATCATTGGTTACGCTCGAACAATGGAGTGTGCTTAAATTTCCCAACGGGGATAGTTATCCTATTCATAAGTCACGAGATGTCGTGTTAAATTATTCTGAGCCAAAGGATTACACTTTAAATTATCTAAATATACCAAGTTGGTTTGAGGCTGGTGATTACGAGCTAATCTGGTATGTAACTGATCCGAGCAATAGCACTCGGGTGAAAGACAGTCTGTATTTCACAAAAAGTGCTGAATAAGTTTTAAACTGCTGAGGGGCTGGGGTGCCATTGTGCCCCAGCTTTCTCTTTGATGTGTGGGCCTAGACCCTAAAAAATTGCCTGAAGTTTTGTTAAATAGCATAATATATAAGAGATTTTAATTTTGAAAAAACTGACTATAAGTAAATCCCTGTGCAGGGCTGTGTTGAAAAATTCTATCTGCGGTATCGTTTTAATCTGCACATCAATACTGGCCCAGGCAGAAACGATTACTACAAAAATAGATCTAGGTGAGCCGTATCCTTTTAGGATGGAAGACGGAATTAAGCACGAGGTGAACTTAGATGTTGGCTATCAATTCGATCTCATTGAGAAAATTTGCATCAATGCTGAGCCTAAGGGTGGATATGCCTCCTGGGCATTTTTAGAGGTAAGTAGTGAATCTGAAGGACCTTCTACCTTACCTGCTCCTCAAATGTTTCTTGCAGAGATAAGTTTTACCTTGGATTTACCTACTCCTGAAAATCCCAATCCTGTCCCGCGGTATGAAAATATCAGCTTCTGTTCTGACCAAAATAGTATTTTGGCGAAAAACTTTCTCGATGGGGAAGGGGAATTTATATTTAATGTGACCGGTGATTATCTAGATTTGTTGAACTTTGAGCTGGTTGTTGAGGGTGATCTCACTGGCATTAAGTTGTCGATTGAGATTGATGAGCCTGCTGATTTCTCAGTTCCTTCCTACGGGGGAAGAGTCAATTATGATGCAAGTATTCGCAATTTGGATTCTGAGCAATCGTTGGTTACGGTCAAACAATGGAGTGTTATCAAATTTCCTAACGGGGATGAATATCCCGTTCATAAGTTACGAGATGTCGTGTTAAATTATTCTGAGCCAAAGGATTACACTCTAAATTATCTGAATATACCAGCTTGGTTTGAGGCCGGTGATTACGAGTTGATCTGGTATGTAACTGATCCGAGCACCGGAACTCGGGTGAAAGACAGTCTGTATTTTACAAAAAGTGCTGACTGAGCTTTTACCTGTCGGCAGGCTGGGGCGCTCTTGTGCTCCAGTTTTCTCTTTCGGGTCATATACAACTCCATCACATTGAACGGCTGCTATGACGCTGGGGTGAGATATATGACCACCAAGCAGCTGCAGTACTGAAGTGAACCATTGCCATAATCGATGATAAGAACAACGTGCAGGCCGATGGTGGTCAGCCGGTAAAATTCGCTGATCATGCAGCTGATTTAGTGGCAAGTTGTATTATCGAGATGACAAACCGCCTGGTTATGCATAGTTCCATTGCGGCAATGACGATTGCGAGAGGGTAATACCAACTCCTATTTCCATTGGCACCCACTATCGGGAATAGGGAGTGGCACCAGGTATTGTGGCCTGAATTATAGAGCCATGGCTGACATCTACAGAAAAAATCCCCTAACTTACTGATTTAATTGCTGGTAAAATGTGTTCAAGAGCGGGCGGTTGAGCTAAGCGACTTAAGCCGGTGGCCCACTATCTCTGATTATTATTTGATCAGAAGTCCATAACCTACTGTAAATTATGGCTTTTCTGTGGGGCTTGAAGGGGCTACTTCGGAATTAGTGGCCAAATGGATAGTGAGCCACCGGCTCTTTAATAAACTGTTAGGTGGATACAACATGAGGATTCTTACTGTTTGGTTTAGTGTTTACGTGCTGTCGTTCATTTTTGGTCTGGTAGTTGGCCATTCTACTTTAAGTAGCCTCAAAGACTTTTTTGTAAATCCAAGCCTATACGATCATATCTTTGCTCTTGCATTGGCCGCAATACCCTCATCAATGGCCTATTATACGATCCTTACAATCAGCAAAAAGCGTACTTTCAACACAATACTAATTGTCCCTACAAGTATTGCTTTATCATGCTTAATGTTATTTCCAGTAATGGTATATTTGGCTAATGTATTTACTCGTACGTAAACATCAATCACCTAACAAGCAGCGGCAAAATCGCACCATTTCATGGTGCTGGACCTCGCGGTCGCTCGGCCTTTGCGCTGGGCGTTAAATTTCATAGTCTCAGATGCCAAATAAGCTTATGGAAGAAACTATAAATATCGATGGAAATGAATTCTTGGAGCGATTGGATCTTCAAGCGTTAGCCAATGGCAAAGTTGGACACGTTCTTGTAGCTCAGCTAGTGGTCCATGCGGAAAGTAATGTAACTAATGGAGAATTGTCCGTATAATGTATCTTCTATGCGTACACCTAAACCTTTTCAAGTTTCTGATAATGAAGCGTCCATTCTGAACGA